>CAYSZA010000142.1:0-7462 GCA_964435275.1 uncultured Methanosarcinales archaeon
GCCGGGGCAGAAATGCCGGATTGGCTCTGTTTGTCGGACCATACCTCAGAAAGCAACATGGATCTTTACCTTGCTGTCGATAAAGAAGTGGACGGCGCCGAAAACGTAACACTCAGCGGGAAGTTTCTGAGTAAAGCGTATGAAGGAGATTTCGAAAAGACAGGAGAATGGTGCCAGGATTTTGAAGGTTATGCAAAAGGTAAGGGCCTGGAAATCAAGAAATGGTATATGTGGTACACTACCTGTCCCGCATGTGCTGAAAAATATGGGAAAAACTATGTCGTGATTATTTCCGAAGTGGAATAAAAAAGAGTAATAATTCGATGTTTTGCACGAGCTCATAATTTTAACTTGCTTAATTTCGTGAAAGCACAGTAATCTCCTTGTCAGTTGCTTTTAAATCCCATAAACTATCTACTATTTCCTGATCGACGTGGCACGGAGAAAACAATTTGAGAGGCCCCTGCATGGGGATAAGGAAAGCCTTCGCTTTGCAACCCCTGAGCCCATTGCCCACTACAGGGCGCAGCGTTTGAGAGCAAGGACTCTGGCTGACATCAGCTGCGGAATAGGGGGACAGACTGTCTTTTTTGCGCAGCAGTGCGAGTTCGTATATGCAGTGGAAATCGACCCCAAAAAAATCGAGTATGCAAAACAGAACTGCGCTATGTACGGGCTTGACAACGTGAAATTCATTTGCGGGGATGCCCTTGACCCGAAAGTCATAGAGCAGATCCCGGCGGTTGATGTGATATTTTCAGATCCCTTCAGGCCGGCCGAGGAAAGCGAAAGGCAGGTCTCAAGCCTTGAGCCAGGAATTCCGAACGTACTGGCTGCTTACGGGGAAAAGACCAGGAATTTTGCTTTTGAAGCTCCTCCCCAGATGCCGCCTGAAAGGATTCCTTTTGACTGTGAAAAAGAATACATCTCACTGGACGGGCAGCTAAACCGGCTTACTCTTTATATCGGAGGGCTGAAGCAGCATGACCGCATGGCTGTGGCTCTGCCTGCAGGCGAGGGGCTGGTCTCAAAGTACGGTATGCTCCCGCAGATAAGGGAAACCGGGAAAATGAAACTCTGCGCCTATGAGCCTGAGCCCTCGGTAGTCGCAGCAGGGCTGCTGCCTGAGCTTGTGGAATCCATGATGCAGATAGCAGGGCCTTTTATGGGAGCTTTCGAACTTTTCAGGGTTGACAAAAAGAGGCTTTTATTGACCTCGGATGCCCTGATAAAACAGTCTATGATCAAAAATCATTATCTGGTGCTGAAGGTATGCCCCTTTGAACCAAAGGAAATCAATAAATTCCTGAAAGGGGGGAATATCGGGAGTGTTGTGCTCAGGGCAGGCGTAAAGCCTGAAGATTACTGGGAAGTCCGGAACGAGGTTGAAAAAGGCCTCGAAGGAAACAAGACCGTGCACCTCTTTGTAAAAGACGGGACTGCAATCCTTTGCGAAGTTATCTTTAATGACTGAAAAAGGTCAACTATGATTGAAAAAGGGTTAGCTGAGGCTGCAAAAATTTGAAAAAGGTCTAACTGCAGTCAAATAGAATGAAGAAAAGGAACGTGGAGAAAGGAAAAGGGGAGAGCAGAAGGAAAGGGATAAGGAGAAAAGAAGAAAATGAAAAAGAAGAAAAAGCCGGGAATTAAAACCCGGTATCTTCAGATTTACCTGCAAACTTCCTTGCAGGCTTCTTTTACGAGTTCAAGCCCGTGGGCGAGAGAATCTTGAATTCTTGAAGGGTCAGTTCCACCGCCCATAGCAAGGGCAGGCTTTCCGCCTCCGCCTCCGCTGACAAGCTTCGACATCTCGCGGACAAGGCTGCCTGCATTGATTCCACAATTTAAGGCTTTCTGTCCGGCAGATGCTACGAGCTTGACTCCTTCGACATCACTTGCAAGCAGAGCTACCACGTCTTCATGTTTCAGGAACTCAGTGGCAATCTTCTGGAGTTCAAGGGAGTCAGCTCCTGGAATAAAGTCGGCAATAACCTTGAGGCCTGCAATCTCAGAAGCTTCTCCAAGCAGCCTGTAAACCCGGGAGCGGGCAAGTTCTTCTTTGAGTTTTTCGTTTTCTTTTTTGAGGTCCTTCCATTCCCCGAAGAAACGTTCAACACTTGCCGGAAGCTGTTCGGGAGGCACACTCAGGGTTTTTGCAGAATCGGTCAGGAGAGAGTCTATCTTTTGCATTGCACGTACTGCTGCAACTCCTGCTGCAAACTCGATCCTCTCCACACCGTCCTGAATCCTCTCGGTTTTCAGGATCTTGATCGGGCCGATAACTCCTGTACTGACGCAGTGTGTACCTGCGCAGGCTTCAACATCGTCTCCGACCTTTACGATCCTGATCCTATCTCCTGGGGGCACTCCACCCTGATAGAGCCCGAATCCGTACTCCTGCTCGGCTTCAGTCCTCGGCATCCATTCCGTAATGACGCGCTTGTTTTCCATAACCGTGCGGTTTGCCAGGAGTTCGATTTGCCTGATTTCTTCAGGGGAGATATGCTTGTAGTGCGAGAGGTCAAGTCTCGAATGATCCTCAAACTTCTGGGCACCAGCCTGCCAGATATGTTTTCCAAGAACTTTCCTGGCTGCATCGTTTACTATGTGGGTTGCTGTATGGTGTCTGGCAAGGGTCATCCTGCGCCCTTCGTCAACCTTACCGGTGACAATGTCACCTTTGCCAATCTCAAGGTCCCCATCTGGGTTCTCTACGGTGTGTACGATTACGCCATCGTAGATCTGGACATCCACAACCCTGTACACCGCATATCCTGCAGTGATTGTTCCGATATCAGCTGGCTGTCCTCCACCTTCCGCATAGAAAAAGGTACTATCCAGCACTATATGGTTGTCAAAGACATCCAGCACGACAGCCTCGAACTCCAGGCGAGTGGGCTCGTCATAGAAACTGCGCTTTGTCTTCGGGAGGTGCTTAAGCCTGTCTGCAAACGGAACAGTTTCCGTTTCTTTTTCTTCAGCCCTGTTATGCAGTTCACCAATAATGGAATAGAAATTGTCAGGGAATTCTACTTCCACCCCAATTTCGGATGCGACTTCTTTTGCCATCTCGGGCGGGATTCCATGGGAATCATAAAGTTCGGTTAACTGGGATAGAGGGATCTTTTCCCCGGTTTTCTTGAAATGAGATGCCGATTTCTGAATGATCCTGCGGCCTCTTTCCATTGTATTGTTGAATTTCTCTTCTTCGGACTCCAGAATGTCCTGTATGACCGGGAAATTTTCCCTGAATTCGGGATACTCAGGCATATTCTTTATATGCATGTCCACAATCTCGGAAAGCGGAGTCCTGATGTCAAGGTCGCCCATCATGCGTAAAGTCCGCCTGAGAACAAGTCTGGCAAGGTATCCTGCCTTGACGTTCGAGGGAATTATCCCGTCCCCGAGCATGAAGGTCAGACAGCGCGTGTGGTCAGTAATTGCATAGACCTTTTCTACGGGTTCCATTATGGCCGAGAGTTTATCCACGGTCATTCCGATGCTCGAGGCAACCTTTTTCCTGAGTTCCATGAGGTTTGCCTTTTCACTGACGTCCATAAGCCCTGCAAGCCTCGCGTTCTGGGCCAGGATGTTTGCATACTCGGAATTATCCAGTTCATGCTCAAGCCCTGCAAGTCCCATAAGTTCGTTTACTATTCCAGGGAAAAGTGCGTCATAGATTGTAGGGGAACCTTTTGAAGCCCAGACAAAACGTTCAAGCCCGTATCCAGTATCTACGATGTAGTTATCCATCTTCGAATAAGTCTCACCCTTGATCAGGATATCGCCCTTTTTGTCGGTCTTCAGGTCCATGAAAACAAGGGTAGCAAGCTCAAGTCCGTGCACAATGACCTCAACGCAGGGTCCGGCATTTCCTCCGCCTGCCCAGGGCTCTTCTTTGTAACTTACGGCAAAGGGATCTACCTTAAGCGAGTTCAGGAGCTCGTCACAGAGTTCCAGAGTATGTTCCTTCCAGTATATTTCGTGATCTCTTTTATTGAAGGCATGGTGCGCCATCATCTCAAAGTTTGTAAGATGGCGTCCGCTTCTGCCTACCGAGTCCAGGTCATTCAGACGGATGCAGGGCTGGGAAATCGTGAGAGGATTTGCAGGTGGGGGAACCTGTCCTGAGGTTACGAAAGGCTGGAAGTCTGCAATGGATGCAATGGTAAGATAAATGTCATCCCTCCAGCGAGCAACTACAGGATAACGATTGATCCTTGTATGCCCCCTCTCCTCAAAGAAGGAGAGGTAATACTCACGCATCTGGGAGATATCAAATTCCCTGGAAAAAACCGGGTTTCCTATAAAGGTATAAGGATCACAGGGCGCATCTCCACATGTCTTTCTGTCAAGGTCACGTGTCCAGAAGAATTTGCCACATGACTGGCACTGCTTCCGGACGAACCCGTTATTTTTGAAAAATTCAAGTTGATATTCATCTTCAAGCATAACAATCTCTCCGGAGGGTGGGGGTTGCTCTGCCCCGGTGTATCTGGGAACAAAAGGAGAATACCCCTACTCAACCGTTTCAAAGAACTTCCAGGCTTTTTAAGTGTATGTACGATGGGATTTCAAATTCATGTACGGATTTAATTCATTCGTTGACTTTTATACAAGTCATAGGGGGATTAGTCTGAAATAATGAAACATCCGTAAATCGTGTACGGACAATTTTGCAACCGAAGTTGCTTTTGCAGCATAAATAACTTACCAACATAACGAAATATATAATAATTTTATATTAAAGCAACTGCATACTTATAGACCTTAACCTATTACAGATATTCTACAGAAAAACCTTATTCCTCACGTTAAAAGGCAGGAAGTTGTTTTCATTGAAATGATAGACAGGCTTTATGTTCAAAAGGCTAACTAAAAATCGGAGACAGGAAAAAAGAGTTCCTGAACCCGAATTCTTACCTGTACAGAACCACGGTCCTTCCGCGTATCTCTATCAGGGTGGATCTCGTAGCGGCTGCGAGTTCTTCCGCTATAGCCTTTAGGTCTTTTCCTTCTTCAGCGCTTTTCAGTACCCTTACCTTCACAAGCCTGTTAGCCTTTATCTGTTTATTCAATTCTTCGATCAGAGTGTCCGTTACCCCGTTCTTCCCGATATTGAGAATGGGGGAAAGCTGGTTTGCTTCGGCTTTCAACCTGTATAACTTTTCTTTCTCCATTGCCCTTCCTCATGTTGACAAGTACAAATTCATTCTACCAATTATGAAACACTGATATTATACCCATATTATTATAATTTTATTACGAAAAAATTGTACAATTGATAATAAAAAGACTACTTGCTTCTGGAAACATTTCGTCATTTATTCGGAATTGTTTACAATTGATGCAGGCTTCTCCTTTTTCTCATCAGCATCTATATCAACGTTTCCTAGTAAGCTGAAAGGAACAAGTTAAGACTCAGGACCTAATATCCGGTAAATTACGACTATTTTTCCAATTTGATAAGACATAAGCCAGGTTTTCAAATAATTTCGACAACTTTATTAGCAGTTTGGGACTCATTAGGGATTATAGAAACGAAACCGCAAAAAGAAACCTGTGAACGAGACTCTTTTTCATAAGCAAAGGACGGCGACTGTAGAATGAATCCCGGGTTGCTTGATCTTATCCTGTTTTCAGAGAAAAGAAAGGATTTTCTTCTGCTCCTGAAAGAAGGCCCCAAGGATATTGAAGAGATACTTGGGATGCTTCAGGTGCCCAGGACAGCTCTTCTTCCGCAGATAAAGAAATTGAAAGAAGAGGGACTGGTAATACATGAAGAGGGAATGTACCGGCTCAGCACAATAGGAGAAATCGTCGTAGAAAAAATGCAACCTCTTCTTGATACGCTGTCACTGTTTGAGAAAAATGAAGAGTTCTGGGCAGACCGAAAGCTTGCCCCTATCCCACCTCATCTTGTAAAAAGGATCAGTGAACTTGGAGAATACCGTATTGTAGAACCGGACCTCAGTCACACTTTTGATATGAACCCGGAATTCGTAAAACAGCTTTTCAATTCAAGCTGTGTCCACATGTTTTTCTCCTATTTCCATCCTCAATTTCCGACTCATTTTCTTAACCTTGCAAGAAAAGGTATTGAAATTTCCCTTGTCCTGAATGAGGCTGTATACTTACGGCTTGTGGAGGATTTTAGAGAAGAAGGAAAAGAATTTCTTAAAATGGAAAACGCAAGCCTTTACATCCTGGAAGAAAAAGGCGTGGAAATTCCTGCCCTTATTGCTGCAGCTAACAGAATAATGGTCCTCGGGTTGTTTAACGAAAGCGGAAGGTTTGACCGCCAGTACGTCATAAGTTCCGAACTGCGAGCAATAAAATGGGCAGAAGAACTGTTCGGATACTATAGGGACATGAGCAGGGAAGTAAAAATTAAATAAGTGGAAAGATATCGGCTTGCAAGCTATCGGTTCGTAGATATAAGTTAAATTTAGGTTAAAATCCAGTTAAAAAGAAGTCGAGATCCAGTTAAGACTAAGAGGATGTCTTAAAATTAAACTTAATCACACAATTGGAAAAGGATTCATGCAATTGAGCAGAAAAACTGTAGCGTTTAATTAAGATATTCGTCGGCAGTCATAATAGTTGCAAACATGCCGTCCAATGCCGCCATGAATGATGCATGGACAGTTTGCGCAGGCAAAATTTCTTCTCCGAACTTAAGATTGCGGGTAGCACAGGCATCAGCTATCAAGGTACATTTAAATCCAAGTTCTTTTGCAGCCCTGACAGTTGTATCTATACACATATGGCTCATTGCTCCGCAGATTATAAGGTCAGTTACTTCCGATTCTTTAAGAACTGATAGGAGTTCGGTCTGTAAAAAACTGTTAGGGAAATGTTTCTCAATGACAGTTTCTTCCGGAAGAGGACTCACGCTCGAATGAATATCCGTTCCCTGAGTTCCGGGTACAAAGAATGTGGCGTCTGATCTTGTAGACATATGCTTGATAAAGAAAACAGGTTTACCAGCAGTACGGAATGCTTTAAGGAGTTCTCCTGCTTTTTTTGCTGCTTCTTCCATGCTGACAAGTTCCATTTTGCCGCCAGGAAAATAGTCGTTTTGGATATCAATAAGAAGAAGGGCTTCTTTCATACAGCTAGTGAGTTTCCAATATTAATATTCCTGGCGGTTTATTCAGACTAAGGGCGTGTCTTAAAATTCAAATCAATTCTACAATTGGTAATTGGAACGCTTGGTTTAGAATAAGAACATAAACTTTTCTGAAAATTGGGTACATATGACCTTGTGTTATCTAAATTTCTGATGGACTCCACCTAATTCTTCATTTCAAATCATGAACTCTATCCCGTTTATGCGATTCATTATAATTTTATTTTGAGACTCGCTGTAAGTAAAAACCCAGTTGAAATCAGGTTAAGGGTTAAGGTAAAAGATTTTTAGGATCAAAGTAAAAGACTTTTAGGGTCAAGGTAAAAGACT
>CAYSZA010000143.1:0-7351 GCA_964435275.1 uncultured Methanosarcinales archaeon
ACGGCATGTGTATCTGCTCGTACTCGGTTTCTACCATATTCTCACCTGTAATTTTTCCTCGGGATTTTCTATATGCGGAGACTGGCTTTGAGTTACCGGGAGTGAACACCGAAAGCGCTGCCTTTTCCCCGTCCCCAAAATAATCTTATATATATTTTCATTCTTATATATCTCTTCTCAAACGCGGAAGAAAGGTTTTCCTTACTGAGAATTTTGTTTTTAAAAAATCTTTTTTAATTAAATAGATGCCAATATGGCAAAAATTAAAAGAAATTTATCTAAAGAATATTTTCCGCAGCTAATTCATGCAAAAAAGAAACTACTACCAAGGTTCTGACATTTTAAAAATAAGCTTTATTTTCAATTTGACATTTTAAAAATAAGCTTTGTTTTCAATTTTCGAAAAAGACTAATGGGCCCTTATCGGAGATTATATTCCTGAACTTAATTTCTGCCGGGGGTCTTCTCCTCTCAAAAGCAGAAAAGATCCTGTAAAGGATCTCAAAAAGGGATTCTATACTTTACATTATTTCTTGCTATCTTTTTTCAGGCATATAAACCAGTCAAGGCATTGCATCCCATTCTCGGCTTCTTCAAGTCTTTCTTTCACTGCTTCCATAGAGTTGGGAGGTGGGATTATAACATCTTCCCCAGGCTGCCAGTTTGCAGGCGTTGCCACCTTCTCAGTCTCGTTTTTTTGCAGGGCAGTCACAAGCCTTTTTATTTCCTGCATGTTTCTTCCGGTTGACAGCGGATAGTAGAGAATCGCTCTTATTTTCGCCTGAGGGTCTATAACAAATACAGCTCTTACAGCCTGTGTAGTTGAAGCATTTGGCTGTACCATCCCGTATTTCTTTGCGACATCCATCTTGAGGTCGGCTATTACCGGGAATCTGACTTCTACGTTTTTCATCCCTTTATACTCGATTTTTTCCTCAATCCTTTTAAGCCAGGCAATGTGAGAGAACACGCTGTCTATAGAAAGTCCTATGAGCTCGGTGTCCATTTCTCTGAACTCATCCTGCATACTGGCAAAAGTCATGAATTCGGTAGTACATACAGGTGTAAAGTCAGCAGGATGGCTGAAGAGTATTACCCATTTGCCTTTGTAGTCTTCAGGAAAATTCATCTGTCCCTGAGTCGTTACTGCTGTAAACGCAGGTGCATCGTCTCCGATCAAAGGCATCCGTATCTGTTCATATTCGGTTTCTACCATATTCTCACCTATATTTTTAAGAATATACCGTTTTACTCGGGATCTGGAAACTGACTTCGAGTTTCGGGGACTTAACCCTTAAAACACTGCCCTTTCCCTTGACCATTCCACAATTATCTTATAACTATTTTTAATATTATAAATCTGTTCCTAAAAGAGTAAAGATTTCCATTGTAGGAAGGAGTTTTTAAAAACTATTCTTTTCTTAATTTTTATTTTCCAGATATATAGTATGCAGCGACTCTTGATCTATTTTTGAGCCACTTATTCACTCAGACTTATTATTTTTCTATATTAAGCATTTACAAGTTTTTTACGGAATTTTCCCACTTCCTAACTTACTATTTTTAAAAAAGAAGTGTTCTGCGCCTTTCTTCTGGAAAATAATTTATGCTGGAAATCCTTTCTTATATGGGGGTTAAATGAGGGAGTTTGTTCGGCCAAAGGTCGTGGTTAGTAGATGCCTTGAGTTTGATCACTGCCGATATAACGGGAACCTGATAAGCAGTCCGATAGTGGCACATCTCATGGAGTATGTTGATTTCCTGCCTGTTTGCCCGGAAGTGGAGATCGGGCTCGGTGTTCCAAGAGATCCGGTAAGAATTATTCTTGAGAACGGGGAACTACGGCTTGTCCAGCCTGTGAGCGGCAGGGATATAACTGAGGTCATGGAGGCATTTTGTACTGATTTTCTTGATTCCGCAAGAGATATTGATGGTTTTATTCTGAAATACAGGTCTCCTTCATGTGGAATTAAGGACGTAAAAGTTTACCTGACTGCAGCACTCAAGTCAGCCCCTATTGGGAAAACTCCTGGCTTTTTCGGGGGAGCAGTCCTGAAAAAATTCCCTTATCTTGCCGTTGAGGATGAAGGAAGGCTAAGAAACGCCCGTATAAAAGAACATTTCATGACCAAACTCTTTATGCTTGCTGCTTTCCGAAAAGTGAAATCTGAAGGACGCATGAGAGACCTTATTGCATTCCATACGGAAAACAAGTATCTTCTCATGGCGTATAACCAGACAGAGCTCGGGAAACTCGGAAATCTTGCTGCAAATAAAGAAAGTAAAACTTTTCAGGAACTACTCTTTGAGTACGAGAGGCATCTTTACAACGCCCTCTACAGACCTCCGAGGTACACTTCGAACATTAATGTGCTTATGCATGCTTTCGGATATTTTTCAGAGAAGCTATCTACCCAGGAAAAAGCGCTATTTTTTGACCTGATCCAGAAATACAGGGACGGAAAAACGTCTCTTTGTCCTGCAATCAATACTATCAGGGCATGGGCCGTACGCTTTGAAGACCAGTACCTTATGAATCAGACCTTTTTTGAGCCCTATCCTGAAGGCCTGATGGAAATAGACCCTGTAAACTCTCACCTCAGGGAAGACCTCTGGGAGTGAACTCACAGACTATGCAATTCTGGATGGGGATAATTTTATGAAAACCTTAACCGCTTCGCTTTATTTCTTCTTACTTATTTGCCTGGCCAGGTTTCTCTTGAGCTGGCCCTTCCCTGAGACTTCCGTGAACTCCGCTATAGGTGATATTGGGGAGAACCTGATTGGAATAGATAGCATAAATTCAGAGCCCTGTAATACCCTGGTTACAGAAATGTCGATCTCTCCTGACACTCTCTCCAAGACTTACTCATGGGACTATGAAGGTCGCTGCTGGCAGCTTACCCTGCCTTTTGACGATGAAATTTATGAAACATATAAGTCCAGGACCCGAAACAGAGATTACGACCTGTTTGCTTCGGATCCATATGATGACGGGCTAATTAAGGAGATTGCAGATGCTTTATTTTCGCTCTCAAAAGTTTATCGGCTTGATGAGAACCAGATTCCTGGCTTCTGCATTGCTTTCGTCCAGGCACTCAACTATACCTCGGATCTTGAAAGTTCGGGTCACGCCCAGTATCCCCGTTTTCCTTATGAAACTCTCTATGAAAAGGGTGGGGACTGTGAAGATACCTCAATCCTCGCTGTGGCAATTCTTCAGGAAATGGGTTATGACGCTGTCCTTCTGGAGCTTCCTGAACATATGGCTCTCGGAATAAAATGCGACCCTGAGCAGAAAGGCAGGAATTTCGACTACGAAGGCAGCAATTATTACTATCTGGAAACTACAGGCAACAACTGGCAGATAGGGGAGATCCCAGAAGAATACGCAGATCAGCCCGTAAATATCGTTCCTGTTTACAGGAGACCAATGATTAATCTTAACTTCAGAGCTCAATGTGAATATTCAAAAAGGGGAGGAACTGTCGATGTCAATGTCACGGTAAGCAACGTGGGTTCGGAGAGAGCTGAAAACACAACTGTTTATGTTGCCCTCCAGGCTGAAGATCGGATCTCCATGTGGGATGAAGTTGAAAGTTCTCCGGTTACGATTGAGCCGGAAGATATTTACAATTATACTGCGAAAGGTCTTACTGTTCCAGCGGGGGAGAAATTCAGGATATATGTGCAGGCATTCGGGGAGAACCTTGTATCTGAAAATATAACAAGCGAGTGGGCTAAAATCTGAACCTGGATCTCTGGTATGTCTTACAAGAAAAGGAGTTACTGTGCAAAAAGCTAACTTAAAAAGTGAGCTTGAACCGACAAATACACTGGAATTCTCGAAAACGTCCTGATCCCCGGAGTTACTTATAAATCGAATATAAACAATCTATTATGTAGCTTATTAAAGCATTTGCAATTTAGGGGTGGTCAGATGAATAAATTGTATAGATCAAAGAAGAATAGAATTATAGCAGGTGTATGTGGTGGAATAGGTGAATACTTTAAAGTTGACCCTACGCTTATAAGGCTTTTGTGGCTGCTCATTTCCATAATGGGTGGAAGTGGTGTAGTTGCCTATATAATAGCATGGATTATAATTCCTGAGGAGCCCTGAACTTTTTGGGAAAAAAATCTAAAATCTTCTTTCGGGAAACCTAAGGCTTTGGAAGAATCTAAGGCTTTGGAAGAATCTAAAAATTTTCCCATATTAATCTTGCAGCAGAGTTAGCGGAATAGTGCTCCCAAAGTAATTTGGGAGATTCGCTATCCTCTGTCAGCTTAAAGCATAAACGGTTTTACTGGTTAAAAAGCTGGTCTATAAACCAATCGGGATCGAACTTTTTCAAATCCTCGTAGCCCTGTCCTATCCCGAAAAACAGAATGGGTTTGCCTGTAATATAGGCAATGGATATAGCAGCTCCTCCTTTGGCATCAGCATCTATTTTTGTAAGAATGGATCCGTCAATTGGCACAGCTTCATTGAACTGTGCGGCCCTTTCAACGGCATCGTTCCCTGCGACAGCTTCATCTACAAAAATTATAAGGTCCGGAGTGCTTACCCTGCAGATCTTTTCCATCTGTGACATAAGGTTAAGGTTGGTATGCATACGGCCTGCAGTGTCGGAAAGCACGAAATCGATTTTATGGGCTTTTGCATACTGGACGGCATCATAAATAACTGCCGCAGGATCGGCTCCAGGCTGATGTTTGATCATTTTTACTCCGAGCCGGTCGGCATGAATCCCAAGCTGGTCAATCGCACCTGCCCTGAAAGTATCTCCTGCAGCGAGAACTACCGAATAATCGGATTTGAGCAGTCTGTGCGTCATTTTTGCAATAGATGTCGTTTTTCCTGTCCCGTTAATTCCAACAAAGACAATATGGACAGGTTTTTCCCTGTCTCTTACATACTCGTCAAAATCGAACGTATTAGCAGAAACCACATCAAAGATGGCTTTTTTCAAGGCTGCTTCTACAATTTCTCCGGTATTGCTACCAATGCGTTTTGTAGTTCCTGTAAGCTGCTTCTTCACGGACTCCACAATTGCCTCGGAAACCGACAGGGCAAGGTCGCTTTCAAGCAGTCCCATCTCAAGTTCCCAGAGGGGCTCTTCCAGGTCTTTGCTATCCAGATAGACTTCTCTGTTAAAGACCAGGGCTTTTGCTTTCTGTGTAAACCCAATCTTCGAGAATCTTTTAAAAAAGGACTTTTTTTCTTCAGGTACTTTTTCTTCCTCAGGTTTGCTCTCTACTACCTTTTTTCTCTCTTCAAGTTTTTTCCTGTATTCGGCCTTTTTCCTATCCTCGATCCCGACAGTTGAAAGTTCAGTCGTTACAGGTTTGACTTCCACGGGTTCAACTTCGAGACTTTCCTCTTCGAGGGGTGTTTCAAGAGCTTCTTCCTCCGGAATGGGCTCAATGTCCTCTTCAAAGACCTCTTCGGCCTCAGGTACAGTCTCGACTACCGGTTCTATAGCTACCGCTTTGTCGTCAATGGTTCTGCTGAGTGCCTTTTTAAAATTCCCAAGTTTTTCTTTGAATTTGTTAAACACAGGATCCCATCCCAGAGAAATTCGATAAAAAAAATAGATAGTTAATTCAAGATAAAAGGTTTCGCTCTCAAAAAGGGGTTTTTGAGTTTTTATCCTTCTTATATAAGCCAGGTCTTCTCAGGCCTGGCCAGGCTGCTGAAGCCTTGCAGCCTCGGATTCCAGGGCCTGCATACCCTGTAAATAATTAGTCAGTGAAGCATTCATCTGTTCGAGGATTTTCATAAGCTGCTCTTTGCGGCGGTCCAGGGTCTCAATGGCTTCATCCGCGGTTTTTTCTGCACTGAAGCCAGCTCCAAGGTCCACAATAATCTTATCTGCGTTTTTTATCTCAGCGTGGACAAATGAGCCAAAACCTACAGGTACCATTGTTTCCGCAGTCCTGCCCTCCGCTGAAGCGGTCTTAAGCTCGTTGATGGTTACAATTGTCTGGTCGCAGCTTGTAATGGAAGCCTGGACCATGTTCATCTGCTGCCTTAAGCCTTCGGCCTGTCTCTGGAACTCCTGATGCCTGGCTGCCAGATTTCTGATATCTTCTTCACTGACTTCTACCATATCCTTCACTCCTCAGCAATGCTTTCGATCTGGATCTGGCTTCTCTTAATCCCATGCTTGCTTCCGAAGACAGAATAGACCTTATCAGTTGCGTTCTTTTCATTCTGACTTTCGATTTGCTTTGTGAATTTTTCCCAGGAATTTCCTGCTTTAAATTTGCCTTTAACAATAAAGTTCTTCATCTTGGTCACCACTCTTGCTGTAGCCTTATTCCGGAACAGATGGATAATTAATCCTCTTACTTTATGAATCCGAGGGCTTCCTCGATTCTCCCAAGTTCGGGTCCTGTAGTGTCTGAACCTGCCAGATAGTTCTTTGAGTTTGCAAGCAGGCCTGAGCCAAGCATTTGAGTCCCAAAGTTCGTAGTCCCTATATTTACTGGAAGCTCGAAGATCTTTTCCAGAATCTCTATTTCTGAAGATGTCACTTTCGGGTGTACCAGAAGCCCTTTGTTGGTGACAACCCCTGCCATCCCTACATTCTTGATCCCGGCAATTGTTCCCCTGTAAACTTCTACCTTGAGAGTACTGGTAATTGTCTCAATAGCTCTGTCTGACAGTTCGGGATGGACAAGGGCTGCAAAATCGTTTGCAAGTACAATGTTTCCGACTGCATTCAGTTTGCCTGGAAGGATCTCGGCCCTGATCCCAGTCAGTTCTTGCATCTCCCTGGTATCGGTCCCGTATGAAAAGAGGAAGCCATTTGAGTTTCCTCTGGAAAGGGCTCCAACAACAACACTTCCGTTTACAAGAGTTTCAATAACCCTTACATCGAGCGAATCCTTAAGTATGGCACAGATCTCGGGCTTTGTCCGGGGAGGGACGAGAACAATATCTTCTGTGCAGGTTGCAAAAACCCCGATCATCGGGGTGTCATAGATATCCACTGTTCGAATCATATTCTTTGAAGCTTCGCGTTTTCTGGTATGTTTTACTGGGCGAGTTCTGCCTGTACCTCGCCATCTGCGAATTTTACAGCTCTGACCCGGATGGAGAGAGGGGGCTTTTCACAGCCTTTTTCCCAGAGACGCTCATTAATCGATTTGTCCAGTTTGACCTGCACAGAATCGACCTTCATGTGCCTTACGAGAAAACCTCTTACTTCAGTAACTGCTCTGTTTGCTCTTTTCCATGCAGGTACTTTCCTTACCGCCCTGAGGGGGATTGTATATATCTGTTCTTTTACCATGTCGTCTGCCATTTTTCCCACCTTCCTCGCTTACTTCACATCCAGGCTTC
>CAYSZA010000144.1:0-7333 GCA_964435275.1 uncultured Methanosarcinales archaeon
ACCCACAGGAGATAGGGGAGTAGTAAATAAGAAGCCACTTTTGAAATTTTCCTGAATGTCAATATTGTCAGAAAAATTGCAAGCCAGAGCAAAATGATCTCGATAAAAGCATAGTAAGGAGATTTTAACCAAAAAAAAAGAAAAGACCAGAGAGCATTAAGGGCTAACTGAATCCCGAAAATAAGCATCCCCGCTTTGACCCCTTCTTCTTGCAGCCCTTTATTCCAGACAAGATAGAGTGAGATTCCCATCAGCGTATAAAGCGTAATCCAGGCCGGGAAGAAGACCCAGGATGGAGGGGTGAAAGCCGGCCTTTCTAGCAAAAGATACCAGTTCTCAAGCGATGAAGCTGTAAATACTGAGCCTATTGCCCCTGCAAGCTGGCAGAGCAACACAGAGGCCAGAAGTTTGAAAAAGTTTCCTCTTTGAACCATACTATTCCTGATAATTATTCTGTGCTCCAATTGTTATTAATATTAAGATCCAAAAAATTTTAATCTCGGTGTCCTCTTCTACGGCCTCTTTGCAAGCACCTATGCCAGAAAAAAGCTTCAAATCGTGCTAAGAATGTACTAACATGTACTTCTTTTTGAAATGAGCTTTAATGAGTTTTATATACATGAGATTAGAAATGTATTCAGTGAAATGGGGATGAGGCAATAAATGTTCTTAAAGACAATCCAATCTGCTCGATGTCATCACAGTTTTATATTTTAGAGGAATATTGGAAAAATATATATAGCATAAAGTAGGTAAAAGGATACCGAATGCCTAGTCAGGATGGAAATCAAATGGTGCAGATAAAAAAGTGTACAACCAAAGAGGATGTAATAGAGACTGTAAGTGAGAGAGACGTGAAGTTTATCCGGACACAGTTTACGGATACACTCGGCATCATCAAAAGCTGGGCAATCCCTGCTGAACAGCTGGAAGAAGCTTTTGAAAGTGGAGTGATGTTTGATGGGTCCTCGATCCAGGGCTTTACAAGGATTGAAGAATCTGACATGAAACTTGTACTTGACCCGTCTACTTTCAGGATCCTCCCCTGGAGACCTGCAACCGGCGCAGTAGCCAGGATTCTTGGAGACGTGTATCTTCCTGACGGCCAGCCATTTGAAGGAGACCCCAGATACGTTCTTAAGAGCGCAATCGCAGAAGCCGAAAGAATGGGGTACTCAATGAATGTAGGTCCTGAACTGGAATTTTTCCTCTTCAAACTTGACGCAAACGGAAACCCTACTACAGAACTTACGGATCAAGGAGGATACTTTGATTTCGCACCCCTTGATCGTGCACAGGATGTACGTAGAGATATTGACTATGCTCTCGAACACATGGGTTTCGAGATCGAAGCCTCTCATCACGAAGTAGCACCTTCCCAGCATGAGATTGATTTCAGATTCGGGGATGTACTCAGTACCGCCGACAATGTTGTAACTTTCAAGTATGTGGTAAAGTCAATCGCATATCACAAAGGATATTATGCCACCTTCATGCCAAAACCCCTCTTCGGGGTAAATGGCTCAGGCATGCACACCAATCAGTCTCTTTTCAAGGGAGACAAGAATGCGTTCTACGATCCGGATACTCCAGCTCAGCTTTCTCAGGAAGCAATGTATTATATTGGGGGTCTGTTAAAACACATCCGGGAATTCGCAGCCGTTACAAATCCAGTTGTGAACTCTTATAAGAGGATTGTACCCGGGTATGAGGCACCAGTTTATATAACCTGGTCTGCAAAGAACAGAAGTTCCCTGATTCGCATTCCTGCAACTCGTGGCAAAGGGACAAGAGTTGAACTGAGATGTCCGGACCCGACATGTAACCCTTATCTTGCCTTCGCCCTGATGCTCAGAGCTGGACTTGATGGGATAAAGAACAAGATCGACCCGGGAGAGCCAACTAACGTAAATATCTTCCATCTTACGGAAAAAGAGCGAGAAGAAAGAGGTATCCACTCTCTGCCTGCAGACCTCAAGGAGGCAATCGATGAAATGAGGGGCAGTAAATTCGTAAGAGAAGTGCTAGGAGAACACGTTTTCAGTCACTACCTCTGTGCTAAAGAGATGGAATGGGACGAGTACAAAACAATTGTCCACCCCTGGGAAGTCGGTAAATATCTACATATGATGTAAGCATGCCAGAGGATCCCAAATCGATATAAGTATCAAAAAGCCTATTGTGATATAATTAAAAAGAGGTGCGTTTCAGAAACATACCTTTTCGAAAGTGTGTCAAAATTTTGGAAAGGTTTGGAGGGCTAAGAAAGAGTATTCCTGTTCGACAGGTTAATTCCTTCTACAGGAAGTTCTTTATTTTCTTCCAGAAAGTAGGGCCTGAAAAGAATATTAATATAAAAAGGCTTTCCTTATAAAAGTCTGTTATTCAATTAGCATTACTTTTTTCTTAAAAATATCTACCTGCGAATATGCTGCAGAAAAATAGCATTGAGGCCCTTAGGACTACAGTGGAGTAATATATTAAAAGCCAATGCCAGGAGAAAAGTGCAGAAGAAAAACGAAAAAATTAAAAGGTTAAAACGCCCTGCTTCGCAGGATTACTCCAGGAACTTTTAACTAGAAAAAAAGAAACATATATATATTGTCAAATAGGTACTAAATTACTTACTTCCCTTAGTGATGACCCTCTCAATGTATGTAAAGAAATAAAAACCATACGTGGGAGCGTTGCTACTCCCTTACATTAATTAGATAATTTAAAAGAGACAAATTTAGTTAGACTCTTAAATTGTGAAAGCTGATAGAAAATTACCCCTGAAACCCAGTTTCTTAGCTGGCAAGTTTTTTGAACTATTTCTAAAAAATGAGCCACGGAAATAATCCAGGAAATTATTGACGAATATTTGCATTACGTTCATTCCTATCCATTTCCAGAGTGATCAAAATGTGTGGAATAATAGGCTTTATAGACCGAACAAAGTCCAGGATGGACGGGTCGAGCATAAAAGCCGCCCTCAGTCTCATGAATGAAAGAGGCAGTGGAGACGGGGCAGGCTATGCTGCATATGGAATCTATCCCGAATATGCAGACTACTATGCTCTTCATGTTTTCTTTGACAATCTAGGTGAACCGAAAAAGAAGGTAGATGAACTCCTCGAACAATGGGGAGAAATTGTTCACCAGGAGGAAATCCCGACTACCCCGCAGCCGGGCATAAAGAAAGTACACATCCCATGGAGATACTTCTTTAAGCCCTCAGAAGACCTGATGGCAGGAAGGATGGCTTCTGAAAATGATGTTGTCACTTATATAGTCATGGAAGTAAATGCCGATGTAAAAGGAGCTACAATCTGTTCTTCCGGTAAAAATATGGGAGTTTTCAAAGCTTCCGGCTGGCCCGAAGATGTGGCGAACTTTTACGGAATTGAAAAATACAAAGGATACATCTGGCTTGCACACAACCGCTATCCAACAAATTCCCCGGGCTGGTGGGGAGGCGCTCATCCTTTCAATCTGCTTAACTGGTCAGTTGTACATAACGGAGAAATTACCTCATATGGTACAAACCAGCGCTACGTCGAAGGATATGGATACAAGTGTACCCTGTTTACTGACACCGAGGTTGTAGCCTATTTGTTTGACCTTCTTGGAAGACAGCATGAACTTTCGCACGAAATGGTTGTCAAAGCCCTTGCTCCGCCTTTCTGGGACGACATAGATAGGATGCCTGAAAAAGAAGCAGAACTGAACAAGGCAGTCCGTCTTACCTATGGATCTGCCCTGATGAACGGACCTTTTGCAATCGTAGTCGGGACAGAGGACGGTATTGTTGGCTTCACAGACAGGATTAAGCTTCGTCCTCTGGTAGTTGGTGAGAACGGGAACAGGCTATATATCTCAAGCGAAGAAGCCGCGATAAGGGTCCTTGACCCCGAAGTTAAGAACGTATACACTCCCAGGGCAGGAGAACCAATCGTAGGGAGGTTTATTGAATGACGCTCGGAAGTGTGCCCCCAAAATTTAAGGTCAGTATTGACCGCGACCAGTGCATGGACTGTGGACGCTGTATTGAAAACTGCTCCTACGGCGTGTACAGGAGAGAAGGCGACAAGATCCTGATAGAATCCAGGAAGTGTACAGCCTGCCTCCGCTGCGTTGCGATGTGCCCGAGGGACGCGATCACGCTTAAGGAGAAACCCGTAGACTACCGTAGCCACCCTCTATGGACCAGAGAGGTCAGAGAGGATATTATTAAACAGGCAAGCAGCGGAAAAATTATCCTTTCAGGAATGGGAAACGCCAGGGACTTGCCAGTTATCTATGACCGCCTTCTCCTTGACGCCTGCCAGGTTACAAACCCGAGCATTGACCCCCTGAGAGAACCAATGGAACTCAGGACTTACATAGGAAAGAAACCATCCAGGCTCAAGTTCAGAAAGACTGAGAGTGGAGACGTAGAACTGGAAACAAAACTGGCTCCAAACCTCAAGCTTGATACTCCAATCATGATCGGGCACATGAGTTTCGGAGCTATCAGCCTGAATTCACATCTCAGCATGGCAAAAGCAGTAAAAGAGACCGGAACATTCATGGGAACAGGAGAAGGAGGTCTGCATAAAGAACTCTACCCCTACCAGGACCGTATGATTGTACAGGTCGCTTCAGGCCGCTTCGGGGTTAATATTGACTATCTTGATAGGGGTGCAGCCATTGAGATTAAAATTGGCCAGGGTGCAAAACCGGGAATTGGAGGACACCTGCCTGGAGAAAAGGTAAACGAGGAAGTCTCAAGAACCCGTATGATTCCGCTTGGTAGTGATGCAATCAGCCCGGCTCCTCACCATGATATTTACAGTATTGAAGACCTTGTTCAGCTCATTAGAAGTCTCAAGGAAGCAACCGAATGGAAAAAACCGGTCTTCGTAAAGATTGCAGCTGTGCATAACGTAGCTCCTATCGCTGCAGGCATTGCCCGGTCTTCTGCCGACGCAGTTGTAATTGATGGGTTCCGTGGAGGAACCGGAGCAGCCCCTAAGGTTTTCAGGGACCACGTGGGAATTCCGATTGAAGCTGCAATCGCAAGCGTTGACCAGAAACTCAGAGACCAGGGCGTAAGAAATGAGATTTCGGTTATTGCAAGTGGTGGAATAAGGAGCAGTGCAGATCTTGCCAAATCAATTGCACTCGGAGCAGATGCGGTATATATTGGAACTGCTGCCCTTGTTGCTCTGGGATGCAGGGTCTGCGGCAACTGTTACAGAAACCTCTGCCCGTGGGGAATTGCTACTCAGGAACCGCATCTTATGGATAGGCTCGACCCTGAAAGAGGTGCGATTCAGGTTGCAAATCTGATTAAAGGCTGGACTCTTGAACTCAGCGAACTTATGGGCGCTGCAGGCATTAACAGTATCGAAAGCCTGCGTGGGAATAGAGATCGCCTGCGTGGATATATGCTGGATGAAGGAATGCTTAAAATCCTGGATGTACTGCCAGCGGGGGCCTGATTGATATGAAGACGGTAAGAATTGATGCCAGAGGTATGCATTATACTCCCCTGAACCAGAAAATCAGGGCTGCAGTTGCAGACGGGGCAGAGGAAATCATACTTGACAATGTACTCGGACAGCGTTTTATAGGAGACGGGTTAAGAGGCAATGTCCGAATTATAATTAATGGAGTTCCTGGTGGCGACCTCGGGATGTTCATGAGCGGGCCAACCTGTATTATACACGGGAACGCAGAACATGCTCCGGGCAACACAATGGACAGCGGCATGCTTGTTATTCACGGAAGTGCAGGAGATGCAGTTGCCCACAGCATGCGAGGAGGAAAAGTCTTTATAAAGAATAATATTGGCTACCGGGGCGGCATCCACATGAAACAGTACGAAGTGGAAGCCAGACCTGTGCTTGTTGTAGGAGGCACTGCCCATTCCTTCCTCGGAGAGTATATGGCAGGTGGCCTTGTGCTCGTACTCGGTATCGGGAAAGATAAAGCGATAACAGACAGGGGCATCGGAAGCGGAATCCATGGTGGGGAAATTATCATCCGCGGGGAAGTGGATGATTACCTGCTTGGAATAGGAGCTAAGAAATTCAAGTTTACCGAAAGCGATCTTGAACGTATTGCCCCGATTATTAAGAGCTTCTGCGAGCAGTTCGGATATGACCCCGCAGAGTTCCTGGACACTAACTACACAAAGATCGGACCTGCAAGCAGCCGGCCTTTCGCAAGCAAATATGTCTGGGAGTGATCAGAGATGGCAGAACAGAAACCAATAAGCAAAAGTTACCTTGACCTCAAATCGAAAGTCTGGGACGAAGGCCTTTGCTCAGGCTGCGGGGCCTGCATTGCAGTCTGCCCTGCTGATTCCCTGTACTTCGAAACAGGCGGCGATTCCACACACCCGAAGAGCAACCACTACTGCAAAGCTGCTGTTGACAATGTTCCCTGTGGAGCCTGTTACGAGGTTTGCCCGAGGCTCGACGAACAGCCCTCAAGCCTGCTCGGAGATTACCTGGAAATTACTGCCGGAAGAGCCGAGTTTGATGTTCCGAGAAAGCAGAGCGGAGGAGCAGTCACAGCGATTCTTGCAAATGCCCTTGATACAGGCCTTGTAGATGCTGTGGTAACGGTTACGGAAGATCCCTGGACCCTCAAGCCCCACTCCATGGTAATAACCAGAAGCGAAGCCCTTATCGGTCAGGCAGGAAGCCGTTACAACTGGTGGGTTCCTCTTGTTTCTTCCCTTAAGGAAGCGGTCGTAAACAGGAAGTACAGGAACATTGCAGTTGTCGGAGTTCCCTGTGTAGTTCAGGCAGTCCGCAAGATGGTTGAAACCGATCACCAGCTTGTACGCCCGTACAAAAATTCAATTCGTTTCATTCTCGGGCTTTTCTGCACGGAAAGTTTTGATTACGAAAAGCTTATTGCAGGCAAGCTGAAAAGCGAGTACGCCCTCGAGCCTATGAAAGTCTGCCGTATTGATGTCAAGGGCAAGCTCGAAATCACACTCAACGACGGGACACAGTATATAATCCCCCTCACCGAACTTGAGGACACGGTTCGCCCAGGCTGTGGCGTTTGTACGGACTTTACCGCTCTCAAAGCCGACATTTCTGCCGGATCTGTCGGAAGCCCGGACGGCCACACTACCCTCGTCGTCCGCACTCTTGTAGGACAGCACCTTCTTGAAAGCGCAGTTGCTAACAAGAAGCTGAGCGTCGGCGGTGAGGTTAACCTCGGCATAATTGAAAAGCTTGCAAAGAAAAAGCTTGCAAGAAAACAGGAATAAAGAACTTAAAATAAACTTAAATAAAATTAGACAGACTATAGATGGAGCAATTTCCATCTTTTATTTCTTATTTTACTT
>CAYSZA010000145.1:0-5374 GCA_964435275.1 uncultured Methanosarcinales archaeon
AGAAAGCCCAGGCCAGAAATATG
Source organism: uncultured Methanosarcinales archaeon (assembly GCA_964435275.1). Taxonomy (GTDB): domain Archaea; phylum Halobacteriota; class Methanosarcinia; order Methanosarcinales; family Methanosarcinaceae; genus Methanosarcina. Next base: position 24 of record CAYSZA010000145.1, read on the forward strand.
CTCATGATGCTTTTTGTTGTGGGCATTATCATTTACTCTTATTTTGTTGCCCAGTTGCTCTGGGGTATTATCGCTGGCATTATGATTCTCATGTTAACCCGCCAGTTCCTGCCCAAAGAAGAAATGATGATTCCGAAAATGGCGGTTTCCAATTATGACAAAGAGCACGCACCCTACATCGACGCAACCGGAGCTCACGCAGGAGCCCTGCTTGGAGATGTTAGGCATGACCCGTTCCAGTCAGGCGGGCTTGAAACCCCTGCTCACGACAGGGTAGAGGCCGGGGATATTCATAAGGCCCATAAAGGTGTGCTCTTTATTGATGAAATCAACACCCTCAGGCTGGAATCCCAGCAGAGTCTCCTGACTGCGCTCCAGGAAAAGGAATACCCTATTACCGGGCAGTCCGAGAGAAGTTCAGGTGCGCTTGTCAAAACCGAGCCAGTGCCCTGTGACTTTATTATGGTCTCGGCAGGGAACCTGGATGCCGTGCAGAAGATGCACCCTGCGCTCAGGTCGAGAATAAAAGGTTACGGCTACGAAGTCTACATGCGAGACTCCATGGAAGACACTCCCGAAAACCGGAAGAAAATGGTCCGTTTTGTTGCCCAGGAAGTTGTTCGGGACGGGCATATCCCTCACTTTGACGAAGGTGCAGTAGAAGAAGTGATCCGGGAAGCCAGAAGGCGGGCAGGCAGGAAAGGACACCTTACCCTGAAGCTCCGTGATCTTGGCGGGCTTGTACGTGTGGCAGGAGACATTGCCCATTCCGAAGGGGCTTCAATCACAACCGCAGAACACGTACTTGCGGCAAAAAGAATCGCAAGGTCCATTGAACAGCAGCTTGCGGATAGCTACCTGGAGCAGCGCAAGGAATACGAATCCTTCCTCAGAAGAGGTTCTGCTGTGGGCAGGGTTAACGGGCTTGCAGTCATGGGCGGAGATTCAGGAATTGTACTCCCAATCGTGTCCGAAGTCACCCCTGCAATTTCCGGAGCCGAGGGCCGAATTATAGCAACAGGCAAGCTCAAGACGATTGCAAAGGAAGCAGTGCAAAACGTTTCTGCTGTGATTAAGAACATGACCGGTACGGATATCTCCAGACACGACATCCATGTCCAGTTTGTAGGAACCTACGAAGGAGTGGAAGGAGACAGTGCATCGGTTTCCATTGCAACAGCTGTCATATCTGCCATCGAAAAGATTCCCGTGGATCAAACTGTGGCAATGACAGGTTCGCTTTCAGTCAGGGGAGATGTCCTGCCTGTAGGCGGAGTTACCTATAAGATTGAGGCTGCAGCCCAGGCCGGCATGAAGAAAGTTATTATCCCGAAAGCAAACGAGGCCGATGTCCTTATCGAAAAGGCATACAGGGAAAAGATCCAGATCATTCCTGTTTCCTCTATTGCGGAGGTAATGGAACACAGCCTTGTGGGCCCGAGAAAGAACTCAATTATCGAAAAACTCAAAAACATTACGAGACTGAGTTTCGATATTCCTGATGTTTCACCCGCTTCCGTACAGGCTAAGAATCTTTTTGGGTGCAGGAACTGACCATGACAGATATTATGCAGGACATTAAATTTTATGACTGCAGGATAATCGAGGGCAGTTCCACCTCTATTATCCTGGATAACGGCAAGATAGAGGAAATTTCCAGAAACTTCACAAAGGGGGCCGGTGTAAGGGCTCTTTGTGGAGGTTCCTGGGGTTATACATCTGTTGAAGGAGATATCAACCTTAAAAAGGGAGTCGAGGCTGCCTCAAAACTTGCTTTTTCTATGAATGCCAGTACCCTGAAGGAAGACGTAGAACTTGCAGTCATAAATCCCCCTGAAATAAAGAATCTTCCTGAAATCAGGATTGACCCAAGGAACGTTTCTATTGAGGAAAAAGTTGACCTTTTAAAGAGCATAGAAACCAGTGCAAAAGTAAAGGGTGTCAATAGTACCAAAGTAATGTACCTGGAATCCGAATTTAAAATCGAATACAGGAGTTCCGACGGTATAGAATCGGCCTATGAACTTCTGAATGTCGGTTTTGCGGTTTCTGCAGTTGCTTCCGAGAACGGTGTATACCAGGCAGGCAGAGAGAGCCGTTTTGGGTATGGGTATGAGCTTTTTGAGAAAGAAAACGCGCTGGAACTTGCCGGCAAAGCAGGAAACACTGCAGTTGAACTTCTCAATGCGAAAACCCCTAAAGGCGGAGAAATGCCTGTAATCCTTGACCAGGAGCTGGCTGGTGTCTTTGCCCACGAAGCAGTTGGGCACGCATCCGAGGCCGATCTTGTCCTTGAAGGGGATTCCATTCTCGAAAACAGGATTGGAGAACAGATCGCATCTCCTCTTATTACGATCATAGATGATCCTACCCTTCACGAATTCGGATACTATCCTTTTGATGCCGAAGGGGCACAATCAAGAAGGACAGAGATAATCAAAGACGGAGTTTTTAATTCTTATCTCCATTCCCGGGAAACTGCAGCGAAACTTGGAGGAACTCCAGGGAACTGCAGGGCTCAGGGCTATTCAATGCCTGTTGTCAGGATGAGCAATACCTTCATAGATAATGGGGATGCCAGGTTTGAAGAGATGCTTGAAGAAGTAAAGGATGGAATATATCTAATAGGGTCCAGAGGGGGACAGGTAAATACCGGGGAAGGGATCTTCCAGTTTAACGCTGAAAAAGGATACCTTATACGAAACGGAGAACTCACTGAACTTATACGTGATGTTTCTCTCTCCGGGAAAACCCTTGAAATTCTCAATCATGTAGCTCTTGTGGGCAACGACCTGAAAATGACTGCTGGTAGATGCGGAAAAGCCGGGCAGCTTGTATCCGTTTCAGACGGGTCTCCTCATCTGGCTATCTCCAAAGCCCTTGTAGGAGGTGCCTGAAGATGTACGAGCTTGCAAGAAAAGCCCTCAGGCTTGCAGAAAAAGCAGGTGCCGAAGAAGCTGAAATCTATTACGCTGCAAATCGCTCAACAGGCGTGAATTTTAAAAAGGACGCCATAGAACACGCTAAAGATCGTTTCTCCGAAGGCATAGGAGTCCGGGCTATAGTAAATGGAGCAGTTGGTTTTGCCAGTACAAATTCGGCAGCGCAAATAGAAAACGCTGTTGAGGTTGCAGTTGCCGAAGCCAGGGTAAGGGAAAGTGACCCTGATTGGGTAAGTCTTCCTTCGAATGGGAAATATCCCACGGTGTCGGGTATTTTCGATAAAAAAATCGAGGCTCTGGAACTTGAGGCCTGTATTGAATATTCCCTGGACCTTATTGAAGGCACGAGGGAAGTACCAGGCACGCTTCCTACTTCAGGAGGCTTTTCCCGGGCAAAGGGCAGGCAACTTATCCTGAACACAAACGGGATAGAAATCGAAGAAGAATCAACAGCGGTTTCCGGTTTTGTGGATGTCATCACGGTAAACGGGCAAACCTCAACAGCCTATGACTTCGCGGTTTCCCGTTCTCTTGATATTGATTTCTTTGCACTAGGAAAGAATGCAGCCGAACTTGCGCTGAAATCCAATGGCGGAATAAAGATCGAGCCCCAGAAGACTGATGTGATCTTCCATCCGTTTGCTTTATCCGATATCATCGAGGAAGCGCTTGCCCCTTCCCTTGATGCGGACAATATCCAGAAGGGAAGATCGGGTTTGATAGGAAAACTCGGGGAAGAGCTGGCAGTTCCGGAGCTCAATATCTACGACGACGGCCTGATTGAGGCAGGAATCGAGACTTCTGCTTCGGATGACGAAGGTGTTCCTTCGCAGCGCACTACCGTAATTGAGAAAGGCGTGCTTGAAACTTACCTCTATGACAGTTATACCGCAGGAAAAGCAGGTGTAAAGAGCACAGGAAACGGGTCAAGGTCTTCTTACACAAGCCCTCCTTCAGTAGGGCTCAGGAACTTTATTATCGATTATCCCCAGACCGATGTAATTGCTGACACGCAATCCGGGGTCTTCGTAAATACAGTAATCGGTGCCCACACGGCAAACTCAATTTCAGGAGACTTCTCCGTAGAAGCCAGAAATGCCTTCACAATTAAAGACGGAGCACTTGATAAGCCTATAAAATCCCTCATGATTTCGGGCAATGCTTTCGAGCTCTTAAAACAAATCACAGGGGCAGGCTTTGATGTCAGGAAAGTCGGAGGAATAATTACACCTTCTATCCGGGTTTCCAATATGAGCATAGTAGGTTAAAGGCTCTTGAAGAGCCTTTTCTTTTTTTAATAACTGGCTTTTTTAAATGAATATTTTCAATGAATAGATCTTCCTACAATTTTTAATAGTTCATAATGCCGATTACTAAATCCATAGTACCGTTTACCAGAATTTTTCGTTTGAACTGTTCGTATTAACGGACTGCCTGATTCTTTATTCCGCAGTTTCACCTTTTACGACCATTACCGGTATTCTTGAATGCCTTACTACTTTTTCAGCCACACTCCCAAGCAGGAACCTTTCAAGTCCTGTCCTGCCAAGTGTACCCATAACGATAAGATCTACACCTTCCTGTTCTGCAAATTCCAGAATTTTGTCAGCAGGATGCCCTTCAAGAATCACGGGTTCTACACTAATACCGGCGGTTTTCCCGGTATCTTCAACAAAAGTAACGGCTTTTTTTGCTTCAGCTTCCAGGAACTCTCTCAATGATTCCTCCCACCCGAAATCTCTCGGAGAATATCCTGCAGAGGCAATCACATAAACAGCATAGAGCTTTGCTCCTGTAAGCCTGGCAAACTCAATTCCTGCTTCAATTGCCTTTTTTGCATTTATCGAACCGTCGGTTGCAATCATTATCTTCTCGTAGCTTTTGCCTTCCACATTAAAATCTCCCGATCCTGGCATTGTAAACTTTTACATATCTTCACTTTTGATTTTTAAATTACAATTCTTCATATGATTTTAAAATTATAATTCTTTATTATGATCTTTGCATTAAAAATTTTACATTATCATTATTCGTATATATAATTATTATATAAATTACTTTTTCATAAGTTTCAGCTCTAACTGCTTTAATATGTTTTAATACTGTTTTAAAATGGGTCTTTTTAGTTATATAAGGATAAATAGCCCTTGAATTATGGTTCACTTCTAATTGTTCTGTCACAAAAAGGCATTCTCGTTTTTACCTGCCAAAACAGTTATATATAGCTTGATCGTCAGAAGGGGGTAGTGAACGGGTAAAGCTCAAAATCAAATATTATTGACAATAATTAGATCCAACATATTTTAACCTCCTCCAAAAACCCCCGTTCACTACTGTGTTTTTTATATCTTTCTTAAGTTTATACAAGTAATTTTTAGTTATTTTTTGTCTATTTTTCTTTCCTTTCAA
>CAYSZA010000145.1:5474-7295 GCA_964435275.1 uncultured Methanosarcinales archaeon
CTCTCCCGAAAACTCCTTCCTTTCTCTTCAGAAAAATTCTTTCCTGAAATCCTGTGCCAATAGTCCCCATAATAGCAGGTCCTTACAGGTAATTCCTGCATTATGAGGCTATACTTAACAGTACTAGCAGGATTACAAGCCTTACAAGCACGCTTATTGCGGTTGAGTATGCGACTATCTGGAAACCAAGTTGAGTCCCGAATATCGCTACTTTTCCCGGTAGCTGGCTGCGAAGAGCAAAAATCGGGAGCATGAACATACTGCCGAGCATGAGCACAATCATTGCCTGTATATTTGTGATTTCCCCTGAATGAATCATAGGGCCCAGAAGCGAGATTCCGAGGGTAGGGCTGGCTACGTAGCTTGTCAGAGGGACAATTGACCCGGCTGGGATTTTAAAAAGCTCAGCAAGCGGAAGCACGCTGAAAACTTCAAAAGTTCCCTGTTCCTGAAGTACGAAAACAATAGTAGTTGCGATAAGATACACTCCTGCAATCTTTAAAAAAGCCCTGAACTCTTTCCTGAAAGTCCGTTTAACCGCAGTTTTTAAGGATATTTTCTCCCTGTTTAGAGGTTCAGGAGCTCTGCGGGAGTTGCCTTTAAGGAATAGCTTGCTTGCAATTGCAACTACCACGATTTTAATCACTGCAGTGAGTATGAACACAAGGGAATAAAATCCTCCTACAATAAGACCAAGTGCAGGCAGGACTATTGGAATCTGGTAGGTGAAAAGTTCCCGAAAATAGGCAGGTGTAGCATTCATCATTGCACAGAGTAAGATCTCTCTATCCTCCAGGCAGTTTTCTTTTTTTGCCTGGAAAAGCATGCTGTTTGCAGCTACCGTAGATCCGATTGATACCAGGAAGGCTGAAGCGCAGGTATCGGGCAGGTTGGTGTAGGCAAAAACAGGGCTCACAAGCCTGGAAAGTTTCTGCATCAAGCCCAGCTCTACAAGTACACCTGTGCCCACAAGCCCCACAAAAATCATTGCGAGTACGGGAAGCGCAAAATCAAGTACTCTGGTCAAAAGGTCTATCATTGTTAGTTATTTGTGTAGATAGGTAAATCAATATATCCGGAAACGGTCTGGACTCCTGCTCAGAGATATTTTAATGCTTATATATTTACTTATTTTTGTCGAAAGTCTCTCCCCTTACGATAAGTACGGGCTTTTTTGAGTGCCTTACCACACTTTCTGCCACACTCCCGAGCAAGAACCTCTCAATTCCAGCCCTTCCTAGTGTGCCCATGACAATAAGGTCAATATTGCTTCTTTCTGCAAAATCGACAATTTCATCTCCAGGTTTTCCTTCAAGAATTACGGATTCTACCTCGACATTCTCAGCTTTCCCGGAGCTTTCGACATAAGTTGTGGCCTCCCTGCCTTCAGCCCGGAAATATTCAAGAGTGGCTCTTCCCCATCCCACATCTTTTGGATAAATTATCGAAAGCTCCCCAGAAGCAATCACGTACACAGCATATAGTTTTGCACCGCTTATTTTTGCGATTTCAACTGCTGTTTCGACCGCTCTCCTGACAGGTTCCGAACCGTCGGTTGCAACCATTATCTTCCTGTAAAAACTGTTAACCATACCTGACTCCCCATTTTCTTTTGAATTTATATTTGTTGATATGACAATAATCCTTTATAAAGTATCATCCAGGAAGGAAGCGATGGGGCAGATAGGCTTATTGCTTGAAACTGAACGCGCCATCACGATTCTGTTCGTTCTGCAAGTTCCACAGTAACTTAAGTATGCTTTTTCTTTAAACCTCGTTCGCCTCTGTAAAAATAAGGGCATGTGTCGGGCAGGCTTCGAC
>CAYSZA010000146.1:0-7287 GCA_964435275.1 uncultured Methanosarcinales archaeon
AGTAAAGATAGCGTAGCTACAGCAGGAAACCAGATAAGTCTTTTATAATTGACGACAGTAGAGTATTGCCAGCACATTGCAAATATTCATGACTTCATAAGTTATTATTGGGTTTCATAACAAGCTATTTATGAACATGTGTGGAATTTGCTTCATATGACTCAGGCAAAAAGACCTCTTATGCTCATTATTCTTGATGGCTGGGGCTATAGGGAAGCCAGGGAAGGAAACGCTATACTGGCAGCCAGAACCCCAAACCTTGACCGCCTGATGGAAAGATATCCCTCGTGTTTTTTAGAAACCTCAGGGGAGGCAGTCGGCCTTCCGGAAGGCCAGATGGGGAATTCTGAAGTAGGGCACCTGAATATAGGAGCAGGGCGAATTGTGTACCAGGACCTTACCCGAATAAATCTCTCCATCAGGAACGGAGATTTCTTTGAAAATCCGGCTTTTTTGAATGCAATTTCAAACGCCAGAGCCTGTAACTCAAGCCTTCATCTAATGGGGCTTGTCTCTTACGGGGGCGTTCACAGCTATATGACCCATATTTACGCCCTTATCAAACTTGCAAAGGAGAAAGGGTTAAAAAAAGTTTATATACACGCTTTCCTGGACGGCAGAGACGTCCCCCCTAAGGCTGCACTCAAAGACATAAAGGAGCTTGATGCTTTTTGTAAGGAAAGCGGGAATGCTAAAATTGCAATTGTATCAGGGCGTTACTACGCAATGGACAGAGATAAGCGCTGGGACAGGACAAAACTTGCTTATGACGCTCTGACTATGGGAGTTGCACCTTACAAAGCTCTTGATGCGGAGACTGCAGTTTCTAATGCCTACGCAAGGGGAGAGACTGACGAGTTTGTAAAACCGACTGTAATCACAGATTCGGAAGGAAAGCCCGAAGCAGTTGTACAGGATAATGATTCTGTGATCTTCTTCAATTTCAGGCCTGATAGGGCAAGGCAGCTTACCTGGGCTTTTGTAAATGAAGATTTTGAAAGTTTCCCAAGGGAGAAACACCCGAAAGTTCACTATGTATGCATGGCGCAGTATGATGAAACCCTGGATTTGCCTATAGCCTTTCCTCCTGAAGGACTGGAGAACGTGCTTGGTGAAGTCCTGAGCAAACAGGGACTAACCCAGCTTCGAATTGCTGAGACCGAAAAATATGCCCATGTGACTTTTTTCCTCAATGGAGGACAGGAAAAATGCTATGAAGGAGAAGACCGCTGCCTCATCCCTTCACCAAAGATTGCTACCTATGATCTCAAACCTGAAATGAGTGCATATGAGGTTACGGATGAAGTGATCAAAAGAATAAGGTCAGGAAAGTATGATATGATTATCCTTAATTTCGCAAATATGGATATGGTAGGACACACCGGAATTTTTAACGCCGCAGTAAAGGCAGTAGAAGCTGTGGACAATTGCGTGGGAAAAATTGCAGCAACTCTTGATGAAACAGGAGGCGTTGCACTTATAACTGCAGATCATGGGAATGCCGAACAAATGGAAAACCCGACAACAGGTGAGCCGCATACCGCACATACCTCAAATCTGGTAAAATGCATTTATGCAGGAAATGATGAAGTAAAGGCTTTTAAGAACGGGAAACTGTGTGACCTGGCACCAACTCTTCTGGAACTCCTTGGTATCAGGAAACCTGAAAATATGAAAGGGGAATCACTTATTATAAAATAATAATTAGAAAAGAAGAGAACCATCTGAAATTTTAGAGACCTGAATCTTCCCTTCTCTAATTTTCCCATTTCTGTTCCTTTTTTCTTTTTATTTCACTTCTTTTTTTATTTTTGAATTATACTCATGAAATTAAGATTTGATGAAAGATAATTTTTAAAAGATTAAATACCAGCAGCTACAATAAAAGGAGCACAGGACTTAGGAAGTCATAAAGCTTTAAGTGCAGTTTCGGAGTTTAACAGGAATGATCAAAATAACCACTCCTTGTCGAATTCATATGACCCTTATCGATATGAATGGAGAGATCGGAAGAGTCGATGGAGGAGCAGGACTAACCCTTTCCTCTCCTAATATAAGGATTACGGCTGAAGAAGCCGACGGAGTCAGTATCGAAGGTCTGCAAGATTTTGCCGATCGAATGAAAAGAGCTGCTGAACCCCTGCTTCCTGAAGGGAAAGGGATCAGGATCAACGTACAAGAGTTGTACCCAGCCCATGTGGGTTTCGGGTCAGGCACTCAGTCTTCTCTGGCCGCGGCAGCAGCCGTAAATGAGCTATATGGGCTTGGGAAGAGCGTTAGAGAACTTGCACTTGCAGTAAAAAGAGGAGGAACTTCGGGTATAGGAGTAACTGCTTTTGAGAAAGGCGGATTCATAGTTGACGGAGGGCACAAGTTCAAAGACAAAGGTGGCTTTATGCCGTCTGCTGCTAGCAAAGTTCCCCCAGGGCCAGTGCTCTTCAGAGAGAACTTTCCTCAATGGGATATGGTAGTAGCAATTCCCAATGAGAAAGGAATGCACGATCAGGAGGAAATCGATACCTTCAAGAAATTCTGTCCTCTTCCTATAGAAGAAGTCCGGGAAATTTCTCATGTAGTGCTCATGCAGATGATGCCTGCCGTAATAGAAGAAGATATAGAGAGTTTCGGAGCCGCGATAAATCATGTCCAGACTGTCGGTTTTAATAAAAGAGAGAGTCTAATCTGGCCTCAATTTGTGAAAGATATCGCTTCTTTCATGCGCAGCCAGAGTTACGGAGCCGGAGTAAGTTCCTTTGGGCCTGTAGTATATTCCTTTGTAGATAATAAATCGGAAGGCAGACAGCTTCAGGTGGAAGTCCAGAAAATGCTTGACGAGTCAGTTGGCGGGACTGTTATGCTTACCAGGGCAAAAAACAGCGGCGCAGAGATTTCCCGATTTTGAAGGCTTTGCAAGATTCAGTGAGAGTGAGAAGGGAGATTGTCGTGTTCATGCTCAGGAAGCCTGTGAAACTCTTCCCCGGCTGATCCGAATGGGTCCACATGCACAACCACGTTTGACAGATAACCCAGGCCATGCATCATCCTGTGTCGGACCTCCACAGCAATTGCATGCCCTTCTTCAACCGAAAGCAATGGGTCTACCGCAATATTTACTTCCGCATATAGCCTGTGCCCTAGCCAGCGAACCCTTACTTCAGTTACATCCCTTACTTTTTCTACTTTATTGACTACCTGGTGGATCTCGTCAACAATATCCGGTTCTATACCATCAAGCATACGGGAAAATACAGATTTGCCCGCATCCCAGACTATTCTGAGAATGCAATTGTTATAAGAAGTCCTACCAGAGGGTCTGCAAGCGGATAGCCCAGCCAGATTCCAAGTGCCCCGAAAAGTACGGAAAGACTGGTAAAACCGTCTGCTCTGGCATGGTAACCATCAGCCACAAGAGCTGCGCTTCCGATCTCCTTTCCTATTTTGATCCGAAACTTTGCAACCAGCTCATTTCCCAGAAATCCGATAATCGAAGCTGCGATCACACCTCCAAGAAATTCCACTGGCTGTGGAAAGAAAAACCTGGAAATTGACTCGTAAGCCGCAACAGCAGCACTAAAAAAGATTAAGAAAACAATCACCAGGCCCGCAATATCTTCTGCCCTGCCGTAACCGTAAGTAAAACGTTTATTCGGCTTCTTCCTGGAAAGAAGAAAGGCAAGACCCAGAGGAACTGCGGTCGCGGCGTCCCCGAAATTATGGATTGTATCGGCTAGAAGGGCTACACTTCCCGAAACCCAGACAATGAAGATCTGAAAAAGAGCTGTAGCCATTAGCCCGGCAAAGGACAATTTGACTGCATAAAGTCCTCTGGATGTGGAGAGAAGTTCAGGGTCCACAACTCCATGGATGTGGGCATGTGATCGCTCTTTCCGGGAAGAGTTCCGGCCTGTTTCTGCCAGTCTCAGACCTCCTTGACTGAACATTTTGTGATAAGATTCGTATAAAGAAAGAATTTGGTGCAAAAAAGCTTTTGAGCAGGAATTCCTTAAAACCACTGGTCGAGAGTCCTCTGTCTGGCTCTTGAGGCAGCTTTAAGGCGTTCTGCGGCTTTTTCCACCCTATCAACCGAGAAGTCGTGATTCTCGCAAAGGAATTCGAGGAGCTTTTCGGAGTCAGGTTTACCCCATTTTATTTCATAGTTATCCGTGACTTCAGGGCGGAGAAAAATTTCTCGGATTCTGTCCACAGCTTCGATCTCTACCCCTTTTTCGCGGAGTACGGCATAAATGTCCCCATGCTTTTTAATAAGTTTAAGGGCAGTCTTAGGGCCTACTTTTTCCAGACCTTTATTATAATCCGTGCCCACACAGATTGCAATATCGATGAGCTGCTCCCTGGTAATTTCCAGGGTTTCAAGGGTCTCGCCCAGATCGATAATCTCAGGTTCGACATCAACGTAAGCATTTTTTCCCGGAAGCTTGCGTTTTCCTGTTACAGCTAGGTTTCGGACAACAACTGGAGCTCCGAAAAGGAAAGAGTCATAATCCTGCGAAGCAACGCAGTTGGCATCCTTTTTGAGAACCATGTGTGCAGCCTGTGCCTCACCTTCACAGGGCGCCTGAACAAAGGGAATTCCCATAATGTCGAGAAGATATTTGGAATCTTCAAGAATTTCCTTGTTTACCTTCGAAGAAGCCTGAGCATACTTATAAGCCAATTCAAGATCTCCTACCGCCTTTGCATTCTCCCATTTCTCCCTTGAAGATTCCCTTATTTCCTTTCTCCTATCAAGGGTCTCGGACTTGAGATCTGGAGGCTTGCCGTCAAAAACAAAGAGAGGCTTGATACCGGCTTCAACGAGGCTCGCTGTCCGGTAGAGCAGACCTGAAAGATGAGATGTTACTCTCCCTGAGGAATCGATCAGAGGACTTCCGTCCCGCTGGCGAATAATGCTCAAAAACTGGTGAAGCGTGTTAAACGCATCAATTGCAACCACCTGGTTTGCAAGATCCGAAAGCTCAACTTTTCTTTTCTGGAGCAGATCTCCTATATCAGTGCCCATATTTTCCCTCGAATATCTGAACTTTTCTTGAAATAGCGCTTCCTTTACCTTCCTGATCGTTCTTACGCTTTAATTCTGCAACTGTCCCGTGGAAAGTCAAAATGCCTTAGCGCAGTTAATATCAAACATTCTTTACCGCGGTCGTATTTTATCGCAATCCTGTTATTTTACTGATCAGTACGCTTTATAGGTACTGAAGTTTTATATTTACCGCGCATTCACAGCTACTCGAAACATTCAAAGATAAATGCTATTGAGAGATAATGCTACTCAGGAGAAGAGAAAAAGTGGAGCAATCCAGTTTATCAAATTTCAACCTATTCATAGGACTTTTATTTGAGATATGGAGTTTCAATCCAGTTCATAGAATTTATATCCGAGTCACAGGACTTCAACCCGATTTATAGAGTTTATACCTATTCATCCTTCCTGGGTACTATCAAAGCTATCCATTAAGGGAAGGGGAAAAAGAGACGAGAATTTAATAAGCTTCGTAAGCTCTAATGAGATCTCAGAAAATCAGGCGGTAAGATCGAGTCGAACATCGATTACCGAATCTTCGTTTGCTTCTATTTTGGATATTGTCAGTAAATTACCTTTCCTTTCCAGTAAGATCGCTTTCGTGACCTGGACTTGGTGGCCGTCCACCTGTTTCTTGTTGTTGTTTTTATGGATAACCAGGAGCTTCTGTCCCTTCTCAGCCCCTTCTCCTATTTTGGATACAATATTTCGTATGACCTGTTCAAAATCAGAATAAATCAAAATTTCCGACTTATTTGCAACCTTCTTTATAATGCCAATCGGTTCCAGATTAAGGTGCATATTAGCTTTCCTTCTTTACCTGTTTACACAAGTAATCAAATAGTACTAACTCTAAGTAATAATAACTTGCGATAGGGAATATCTGATCCATTATTTTTATAATGGTTTGAATTTCAGATATTCCTCTTTACTACAGAAGAACCAATATATATACTTTACTAAACAATGGAGCCTGCACTCGAAATGTCCTTATTGAGTATGAATTAAATTGGAAAAATTCGCAGATATTGCGAACAAGGTGATGAAAAATAGCAATATATTTATATTCACACCCTAGTAGAATCCCTACGTCTGTTTAAAAAATTCTAGAATCACTTTTCCTTTTAATTGATCCTGCCCAGGTAGAAGATTCGTGCATTATAAAGGGTATGCTGCTAAATATTTAAGTATGCTTAAATCAAAAACTGCATTCAATTGTTAGTAAAATTTGAATACTTAAACCATAGCTATTCTTAAAGATATAATAAAAAATTCGCTTTTAATAAAAAACGAAATTGTAGCAGAATTCAGTGGTACTTTCTGCGGTTGAATTCATAGATTGCATTATCAACTTTGCTTGAGAGCTCATTCATCCTTTCTTCAATCTTTATTCCCGTATTCTCCATGTTGACCTTGAGGGTGCGGTCTTTTGCTTCCATTTTATCTTCGAGCTCCTGAAGCCTGTTGTTAACAGAGATGAGCATGATAGCTAGCGTTCCGACCAGGACCATAACCGAGAGAATAATCAGGGGATTTGTGGGTTTGTATGCAAACCTTCTAAGCCACTCAAAGGATAGCAGAAAGGATGACAGAACCATCACAACAAGAAATACTGTATCTCTAGTCTCCATCGTATACCTCTAACATACCTGTAAGATTTTTTTCCGCATACGCGGGCGTTCTGTGATAGCGTGTTAAAATATCAAACGGGGGATACTTCCGTTAAGTATCAGTCCAGAGTAATGTATCATGAGCTTGGTGATTTCCTTATAATCGTTGACGACCTGCGTATTGATTCGGCAGTTACGGAGTGGCCTGACACTCTAGCCCCGCGGCTGAACATGGAAAGGAATACATGTTAACTATGTATACTTTACCGAATGGACCGGAAAAACACCGGATACACTATTAATCTAGGCCGCACAGAAAGTTAAATCTGGTAAACTGATGCGACAGTGCAATATAAAAAAGTATCTAATTGGATTTAGAAAACACTTACAAGAGGAAAGGGGTAAGGTCGAATAAACTATAGAGGCAGAGACGAGCTAATAACAAAAAGTAAGACAGACTGGAGCGCGACTTAATAAAGACGAGCTGAAAATTGAAATTAACACTCTTTATTTACAAAACGGAATATAGCAAAGGTAAACTTCTGTTGCATATTATGTGCTATCTTTATGGTGCTTGATGCTGCCTTCCTGTAATTAGGTGTTTAGACGTTGCCTAAATTCCCACCACTTCTTTCT
>CAYSZA010000147.1:0-7260 GCA_964435275.1 uncultured Methanosarcinales archaeon
TTTATCCGTTTTACTTACCGAGCATAGTACTTGAACTATATTAGTCCTTAAAAAACTTAAAGATGAATCCTACTAAATTAAATATAGGATTTTTTTGTAAAAGTTTGCTTAATAAACCCTTATGCTCGTATTCTACAGGTTCAATATCACATAAGTTTCTAATCTTTATGATAATTAAGTATTCATTAAGTACACTAATTATCTTCTCTTTTTCTTGATTCTTATTCATCAAAACCAATGATACCATAGTTCTTTCAAACCCACGCGAAAAACCATTTACTCTATATTTGATTTCTCTTTTTACAAGCTTATTTTCTAGATCTTTAGTAATAGTCCTAGAAAACCTAAATCCATAAGGAATAGCTAACAATTTTTCATCCATAGTAATAAATTCTAAGGCATTATTCAAAAAATTCGAAATTTTAATTTTATGATTTAATTTTATTTCTTCATTTTTGGAGAAGTCAAATTGTCTTAGCTTTGAAATTGCTTTTTCCAGAAAAATATATAGGGATTTTTAACTTTGCTTTATTGTTAAAGAACAAAGGAAAAAATATAAGAAACCCAATAATAACTATAAATGACCATATCACTAACAAAGGAATTGCTGACTCTGCGATGAGATTTAATAAAATATGACTTGACAAATCAATATTTCTGCTTGAGAAAAACTCTGACGTTAATTGGGTGAGTGGGTCTGAAAACAGAATGCCTACTACTGATATAATTATAATTATCATTGTAACAAAAAATGTTATAATTAATCCAGGTCCCGAAACTAATGCATTCCACGTTTTTAATAAAAAAATGATGAATCTATAATATTTGGCTCTTAAATCTAATAAACTCAATAAATTATTCGAATTTGCTCTGAGATCCAAATTGACTTTCTCATTAGTAGTATTGGCAGGTTTGGAGAAATTGACAGCAATAAAAAATGCGAAATTTAGCATAGTTATGATGATAATAATTTTTTCTATTTAGATCTATGTGACCTATGATCTTTCACAAAAACTGTCAAAAGTTTTGAAAAATACTGACTTAACTTTGAAAACATTGACCTAACATAGTTGATATTTTTCTCTTTACTCTTTGCTGGTGTAAGTGAGAAGCAAAAATAAAACCAGTATTCTAAAACCAGTAACCAGACCGCTATAGATGCTGTCTTTCTGGAAAGATGCTCGTGAAGTGCCTTTAACTATATTGGCCGTGAGAGCCTGAAACAGCTTCCTTGGCACGAAAGTACGTGAGAATACACTTCTCACGTATTCTCTCCATATTTCGTTCCTCTATGAATTATTCCACTATTTGTTAGTATCAGGCTTATTCGAGATTGTCCCTGTCCCAATAGTGTCTTTCTTTGGGCTCTCCCATCTTACCTTCTGTATCTTCTCTTACACAAAAACGCTCCAAGCAGCCCGACAATACAGTAAATCACCTCAAACCCAGGAATACCTGTAATCTTTTCCTTCTGCTCAGAAGTTCGTTCGACATCTGCTGCCATATCCTGAGTGTCATTTTCCAGATCTTCGTTCTCAGGTTCAGGCAGTATTTCAATCACATTCTCTTTTTCCGCAGGCTTGCCTGTTATTGCAAATGGGGAGAAGCCCGGGGCTCTGGCTGTGAAATATAAGTACCTGTCATCTTCCCTGAGAAGGGTGGATGGAAGTATATTCCATTTTTCGTCAGCGTACCTGTTAAGGGTGATTGAAGAACTATCGATGCCTTTATCCTCAATT
The DNA here is from genome assembly GCA_964435275.1 of uncultured Methanosarcinales archaeon. Taxonomy (GTDB): domain Archaea; phylum Halobacteriota; class Methanosarcinia; order Methanosarcinales; family Methanosarcinaceae; genus Methanosarcina. The sequence continues at coordinate 1,740 of CAYSZA010000147.1, forward strand.
CGGGATTTTTCAACTTTGAAACAGATGACTGCGTTTTCGATGCTCTTATCCGTTCCGTATCCGCCGTTTCCGACCCAGATATTGAGGTAATCAAAGACCTCGCCTTCGGGTGCATCGGGCGTAAGCGTGGATTTTTCTTTCAGCATCTCAACTATTGTTGTTGTCTTGCCAGCGGTCTTTTTTGAGTCGAAGCTTAGATAAACTATAGCTGTGGCGTTCTTCGGGAAATTAAACTTTACAGGGTCTCCACTCGTAATGTAAGCCTGAGAAAGTTCCTTTACTTTTACATTATTTGCAGGTTCAGGGGAGCCGCCTGCACCGCCTCCACTGCCACTGCTTCCACCACTGCCGCCTCCACCACTGTTTCCACCGCTTGAACCGCCGTTTTCAAGTGCGCTTATTGTAGCCGTTTTAGAGGTGGTTCCATCGGCGTTGCTCACTGTCAGGCTAACTTCATAAGTTCCTGCTGAACAGTAAGTATGCGCCGGGTTCTGTTCATTTGAACTTGTTCCGTCTCCGAAGTTCCAGTTCCAGGAAGTAGGAGACCCGGCACTGGTATCGTTAAACTGAACCGTTAATGGGATATTTCCGCCGGTCACATTTGAACAGAAATTAGACGATGGGGATTGTGCCAGTGCTGTTATGTAATTTGCTTTCTGGATAGAGTTCGACCCTCTGCTATTTGCCACGGTCAACGTAACAGAATAGCTTCCGGCTTTCGGGTACTTGTGTACGGGGTTCTGGGCTTCTGACTTATCTCCGTCCCCGAAATCCCATGACCAGGAGGCCGGAAGTCCGCTTGACGTATCTTTGAACTCTACACTCAGAGGCCGGGGTCCGGTTGTGCAATTACTGGTGAAATCCGGAACCGGAGCTGTAGCCGGGAAAACCCTGATTGTTTGAAGCATGGAATCACTGGAAACGTCATTTGTTACCGTTAGATTAGCCGTATAAGTTCCCGGTGCAGTATATGTGTGAATAACATTTGCAGTGCCGCTTACAGGTGAACCGTCCCCGAAATCAAGCAGTTCAACGGCCTGGTTGGTACTGTAATCCGTAAACGTTACGTTCTCCCCGGCCAGCAGACTATTTGTAGAAACTGTGTAGTTTGCAGTCACAGTAGAATATCTGGGGACCTGCTTCCAGGACGAGTTCCCCAGCTCTCCCATGTGATAGAATGCTCCGCCGTTCTGGCTGGTATAATTTAGAATCGAATCCAGTCTCGCGGTTGAAACCTGATACTGTCCGGTAGCATTTGGAGTAATTGCATGTCCAAATAAAACCAGCACGCTTCCCGATTTTATCGCATAATCGATTCCGCTTTCTATAGCAGGCAGGCTGGCGCCGATTGACTGGTCATCGATTTCAACACCATACAGAAGCTGGGTATCGTCCCAATTGTAATAAGCCAGCGACGTTTCATTTATGTTTCCATTTACAATTGTCGGGGTTCTTGTTCTCAGTGTCCGGAAATATGGAGCTACTGTAGCGTCGGTAATTGCATTCCTGCTTGAATAGGGGTATGCGAAAGTACAAACCGGATAACCGTATCGAGTGATTTCTACGATGTTCGGGAATATCTCACAGCTCAGCCATGCTGCAGAAGTATTATTATCCAGGAATCGAACTGAATCTGTATGATTGTACCCATGCAGGGCTACCTCCCATCCTGCCGAATGAAGTGCCTCCAGTTCTTTTAATTCACGTGCAGCATCTCTTCTGGTACTTACTGCATTTACATTAATAGTGCATGTGGCGTTATACTTCTGGAAAATTGGCAGATACTGATAACAGGATTGAATATGCCCTGAATCGTCCCAGGATAGAGCAATGCCTCCCGGTTTATCCAGACATTTTATACTTCGGAGGTCACTCGCGTATAAATTTAATATCTCGGATGAGTTTAATGTTCGTTTATATAAATAAAAAGCATATATTGTCCCGTTTAGCCCGTACATGGTGTCAGAGGATGATCCTATAGTCCAGTTCTCAGTAATATAGCTCGGGCCTAAAGCTGCAGCTGTATAATTTACACCTCTTCCGTTAGCAATTCCGTTAAGGTACAATTGAGCATGAGAGCCATCATATGTTACAATGGCTTCATAATCTTTGTTGGGCTGTATACGGGTTTCACTGGAGGCATGAATAGCGTGCCCATCTGCATAAACTTCATACGTCAGCATTGAATTCGTATGGTCAATGCTTATCCGGAATGCGGTATTTCCTTTGGAAATTAAATACGTATTACGAGCCGAATTGCTTGAATCATACCGGAAAAACACCCCAAACGTTATATGCGGATCAGTAAATTCCAGTTCTTCATTATTAGGAATTGTTATCCGGTTTTGCCCGTTAAAATGTCTTGCTATTTGTCCGGTTGGCAGAATAAAAGTTGTACTGCCGTTATTTATACCGTTATTTCCATGTCCCGAATTGTCAACTATAGTATTTCCATTGTCTGCAGACCAGTTATAGTACACAAGTTGATCTGTATCTGCATGCGCAGTGCCGACCAGACTAATTATAAGCATGAGAAAGAATACATGTTTTGCATACGCCTTAAAATCTTGAAATTTCATTGTGCCAGGCCTCTTTAATGAGACAATATCAAGTGTTTCCGCGTTATGCGGGGTCCAAAAGCTTCCTTTTTTAATTCGGGTGGAAAAACTTAGTTTTTCAATCAATAAACGGGTAATTTCCTTTTTTAACCGGTTCCACCTTCATTTATATTTTAGAGTCTATTATGTGCGGGCCACATGCCTGGGCCCTGATGTGTTAAAAAGTTCCCTTTTCCCAGAAGATTCAATTTAGTAATGTTAATACAGTCTGGTTTTGAGAGGTTAATCTGATTGATATACAGCATTAGTAATACTCAATAGATCTAGTACAACTTTATAATATTTATGCTTAAGTATGCTACTCCATAATGTACTTACGAATGATGTACTAAAAAGTCTATCTGGTTTTGAGTGGAATTGCAGAAAAAAATTATATAGTCTCAGGTACAAACGGTTGTATTAAGTCGACTGATATCGTATAACTGCTGTCAGCATGGAAAAACATGAAAAAGCTGTTCAGTGGACTTGGTATGATGAAGGAATTAGCGGAGAAGAGTATAATTAAGTCTTAATCATCAGATGTGCCGTATAATGAGTATTTAAATCTACTAAACGGGGATGTTCATGTGCCTAATAATAAAATTATTCGCAATACTGTTATATTTATCATCCTTGTTATTCTCAGCGGGTGGATAGGTGTTCTTGTAGACTCTGTCATTACCGAGCAACCCAAAGGTGATTCTCCTGGTATGGGGATATGGTTAGTATTGCCTATGATGGCTGCAATTGCTATCACTATATTTTTAAAGGGCAATTGGAGTGATTTTGGTTTCAAGCCAAATTTCAAAGGAAACATAAAATGGTACTTGATTTCTGCTTTGATCTTTCCTATTGTAACAGTGATCGTTCTTATAATCGGAGCTACAACAAAATGGATTGACTTATCAGCATTCGACCTCAGACCTTTTATTTTGCTGTTTTCCAGTACTCTTTTTATTAATTTTATTATAGATGTTTTCGACGGACCGCCGTTGTATGGTTATCTAACCTCACAACTCAACAAATTAAATCTTAGCGATTGGTGGATATATTTTATTGTTGGCAGTGTTTGGGGAATGTGGCATTTGCCATACTACTTTGTTTTTTTACCCGAAACAGATATACAGGCGGTGTTACCTGTCAGCCGAAATATAATTTCAATTGTTTCCATCATCATAATGATATGTTGGGCGGTGATGTTCATTGAGCTTTATTGGGTAACAAAATCAATCTGGCCAGGTGTTATACTGCATATGGTGGAAGATTCGCTAATAAACCCTTTAGTTATATCTGGTTATATCAGCATTGTATCAGGAAAAGAAATTCTTATTTCACCAATCTACGGGATTATTACTTCAATCCTTTACTTATTTGTTGGACTTGGAATAAGAACTTATAGAAAACAGGCAAATCAAATGTTTTCAGCTAATGAAGAATCAGTTAATAGAGAATATGCTTATTAATTTAGTAGCCACATTATATGTTGCGAATTACAGGAGGAAATTTCCTTCATTTAATATGTTTTATTTCAAACTCTTTATCTAAAAGAGCCAAAAACAAAGATCCATAAAACGAGTATCATTTTTGTTTTATCTTTTTTGTTTTTAACTCCCAGAAAGCTTATTTTTCTCCGAATCCAGGCCTTTTAATCCTTGCACGGGCCATTTCAGCCTGTATTTTAAGTCCCCTGCTCTCCCAGAGATTGGCTGCTATTTTAAAAGCGTTTTCCGCCCCTTTCGGGTTTCCAAGCTCCAGGAAAACCCTGCCCTTTTCATACCAGGCTTCAGGAAAATCCGGCCTCTGCCTGGTTGCTTTTTCAAAAGCGTGAAGGGCTTCTTTTTCCGAACCTGTCTCAAAGAGTACCTTCCCCCTTAGGTGCCAGCCTTCTGCGTTCTCGGGTTCGTTTTCAAGGGCTTTTTCGAAAGCCTCTCTGGATTTCTCGAATTCTCCAAGTTTTAGATGCAGTTTACCTTTTTCAAACCAGACTCCTGGATCCTCAGGATTCTTTTCCAGGATTTTTTCTGACTTCTTTAGCTCTTCCTCACACTGACGCATCCGGGCAAGCACAGCATCCTTACCCTCCCAGGCATTTCTCTGTACAGGATTAAGGGAAATAGACTTCTCGAAGGCTTCAAGTGCCTGCCTGAGGCGTTCGAGCTTTACCAGTGCAAACCCGGTATTGGTCCAGAGTCCGGAGTTATCAGGATTTGTTTTAGAAGCCTCCTCAAACGTCTCAAGAGCCTCTTCGTACCGCTTGAGTTTTAGCAGGGTATTTCCTTTATGAAACAGGGCTGGAAAATGCCTGGGGTCTTCGAAGAGTATTGTATCGAAAACCTCAAGTGCCAGCCTGAGCCTGCCCTGTCTGTAAAGAGTTACTCCTTCTTCGTAGAGGCTTTCTGCGCTCTCCCGGTTGCTTTCTTCCGGAACCTCGGCTTCAAGATTATTTTTCCGAAGCCCGGTCTCCGAAAGATACCTGAAATCCGGGAAATTTTCCGACCCAGGCGCGGTATCGAGGTATATAAATTCCTCTTTTGGGACAAAAGCCTTGCAAATCCATCCTGGTTCAGTCTTCCGGTTTGTAATGACGCAGTATCCGTTAGCGTGCTTGGAACAGACTCTGCAACAGTAAATTCGTCTTTCCAGCCGGTATCGGATCTGGTCAAGCTCGGTGGTAACCAGCCCTTCGTTCAGCCGTTTTTTGAAAGTCTCGTATGGGATATTTTTAATTTTGACATAAACTGTTGAAGGGGCAGGTGGGTCCCATTCTGGAGGGTTTGAAGCTTTTTTTCTGCAATTCATAACTCTGGTAGATCTCTCCTTATTGAAATTTCTCTTTACTGGAAATCTTCTTTTCACTGGAAATTATGTCTTTATCGGTAAATATCTACTTCTTGGGAACCTCTTTTTATTGGAAATTATTTATT
>CAYSZA010000148.1:0-7231 GCA_964435275.1 uncultured Methanosarcinales archaeon
TAAAATTAAAGACAATTCTGGATAAATTAAAGAAAAGATTGAATAAAATTAAAGAAAAAAAGCCTGATAGAAGGAACATATTTAAAAGAATAAAGGTTCGAGAAATATTCTCAGAACCTCATCGCTCTCAGGCGCTTTACCCTCTCATCGGTTACGGGGTGAGTCCTGAAAAGAGACTGTATAGCTCCGCCCTTGAGAGGGTTAACGATAAACATATGAGCTGTTGTCTCTTTTGTCTGTACATCCCTTAGACTCGGCTGGAAGCGGGAGTTTCCGTACTCGAGTTTTTCAAGGGCATCGGCAAGAGCCCAGGGTTTTTTACAGATGCGAGCTCCTTCTGCGTCGGCTGCAAATTCTCTTGACCTTGAGATTGCAAGCTGGATGAGGGTTGCAGCAATCGGTGCCAGAACTGCCATTACAATAAAGCCTATAATCCCACCATTGTCGTCATCCCTGCCACCAAAGCCGCCGAAAATTGCAGCCCAGCGAGCCATGGAAGCAAGCATAGTTATTACACCTGCAATGGTTGCAGCCACTGCACTGATAAGTGTATCTCTATTTTTCACATGTGCAAGCTCGTGTGCGAGCACGCCTTCGATCTCCTCATAGGAGAGCAGGTTAAGAATTCCCGTGGTAACAGCTACAGCCGCATGCTGTGGATTCCTGCCTGTTGCAAATGCGTTAGGCATCCCGGATTCAACAATATATACTTTGGGTTTTGGCATTCCCGCTTTCAGGGCCAGTCCGTCGACAATTCTGTGCAGATTTGGAGATTCCGCAGGAGTGACCTCCTTTGCCCTGTACATTTTGAGTACTATCTTGTCGCTGTACCAGTAGCTTCCGAAGTTAAGGATTACCGCAAACAGGAATGCAATAATCATTCCGCTCGGTCCCCCAATAGCTCTTCCGACAAGGATCAGAAGCCCTGTAAGGGTAGCAAGCAAAACTGTAGTTTTAAGCATGTTCTTCATGACTTCTCACATGACGTCCTCCCAGGCTAATGTCTGGGTTTTCGGTCTTTGACTTCTATGTTCCAAACTTATTTCGATAAGTTGGATCAATTAGAATTAGTATTAATTATTCTGACTACAGATATATAATTTTTCTCCCACATATACAGGTTGACACAATTGTATATCTCTAATCATTTTATTTATTACTCATTTAATTTTAGTTACATGAAATGGAAAACTCTTTTCCCAAAAAGGGAAATTCCCTTTATTATCTAACATGCTATGATTCTCCCTCTAAACCCACTATACTCCATATTCAGAGTGACCAATAATATTTCGGTTTACATATATTTATATTTAATGTGGTTTTGAGCGCGTTTTATACCTTATTATTTTACACATTATTATTCTGCATCCGTTCCTCTATTTGGTATTCTACCCTTACCAGTCCATTTTCATATTTTTCCACCCTGCTGGTCTTCAGTCTTATCTCTTTTCCTATGTGGTCAAACAATGGAATTCCACCCCCAAGGATAACTGGAACCACAAATACAATAAGATCCTGCACAAGGTTTTCTTTGAGAAATACCTTAATAAGCTGTGAACCGCCCACGAGCCAGATATCCTTATCCGTATTTTCCCTGAGCTGGCGTGTGAATTCTCCGATATCTCCGGAAACGAATTCCACGTTCTTTTCACGGTGCAGAGGTTCTTTTTGCCTAGTAAACACGTATACATTCTTCTCTCCATAAGGCCATTGTCCGAATCCAAGCACCTGTTCGTAGGTCTTCCTGCCCATAAGAACTGTACCAATTGATGCGTAAAATTCGGAATAGCCGTAGTCGGTCTCAGCTTTTTCGTATTCGGTTAACCAGTCAATGCTTCCGTCTTCTCTGGCTATGAAGCCGTCGAGGCTTGTTGCGATATACAATTTGATTTTTGGCGTAATTTTCTTCCCCCTCTTTTGTAATAATAAGCAGCTTCAAACCTATTTTTGTTCTTCTGAATTTCGGATTGTAAGTGGTCAAACTTGAATAAAAAGCTAGATGAACAACATTGATTTACAGAAAATTATTTATACAGGCGCTAGGTAAAAGGATACCGTAGTCCTGCAATTGAATCATGGACTGCAAAATCAGAAAAGGAGATTCAGAAAATGAAAGAAGCAACCCAGGAGACTTCTCACAAACCCGTTTTGCATGGGTTTCTGTTAAGCAATGGCACGTTTATCACTCCCGCAGAAATGGAAATTATGGAAAGCCTCGGGGTTGTCCGGGCAACAAAAAACTGAACTTCAGAAATAAACTGGAAAAGGACACTCGCTGGACAGGCCAAAGAATTTCTTGGAAAAAATCTGTAACAATACCTTTAAAAGTGTCGATTTGTTAGTTAACTCTCAAAAAATGTCGATTGGTTAATTAACTTGCATAAGATGTCGATCCGTTAGACAAAGTCTAAAAGTTCAACGAAAACCTCCAGAAATTCAACAGAATAACCTCCATGAATAAAATAAAACAACCTCTATAAACTCTAACAAAACCTCCAATACCTGGTATAAATTTATAATAAGCCGAAGAAGTTATTAGTTAACGTTGATTCATTCCATACGCTATTTCGCTTAGAATAGCCAAGGAAGCCGAATCGATAAAATCAGAAAAACGGATTGAATAATTTACCGAAAGTATTCGATTGGCCTGTTATCTCTGTGTCCTTTCTTTTTTCAAATTTCTCACTGTCCTTCTTGGTGTTTTCTCTTTTAGCAGTATGTCGTGGTTATAAAGTCCATTGAATAGAGTTGAGGTTTACATGCCCTGAATGTATTCGTCTCTGAGACCTTATCTGCTATTTCTCCCAGGACTATTCTCAGCCTGAATCAAGATTCCATCTAAACTTTAAAATAGAGTAACTCTATAAAGTAAAGTTTTTATATTTCTTTCAAAGAAAAGAATAACTGCTATGAAAGCCGCCTGCATTCAGATGAATATCTCCCTTTGCTCAAAACAAGAGAATCTTGAGCGTGCCCTGTCCCTGGCAGAAGAAGCGGTTTCGAAAGAAGCTGAGCTGCTTGTCTATCCGGAAGTTTTCTCTACCGGCTTTTGTTACGACCGCATAGGGGAGGTGGCTGAATCTGTTTCAGGCCCCACTCTGGAAGCCTTATGCGATTTTTCGAAAGAGCACGACTGTGTTCTTGCGGGCTCAATGATAGAAAAGAGAAAAATGGAAGCAACAAATAAAGAAAATCAGTTTCCTCCGCAGTACAACCTTGGTTTTTGCATAGAGTCCGGAAAACTTGCAGGGATGCACAGAAAAACCCAGCTTTATGGTCTTGAAAAAGAATATTTTGCACTTGGAGACGATATACATCCTATTCAGCTGCAAAAACATGAACTTTCCATAGGGCTCATGGTCTGTAACGAACTCAGGTATCCTGAAGTTTCCCGAAAATTGGCTCTTGAAGGGGCAGACCTTCTGGTTTCTGCTGCCGATATTCCCGACTTTTATATATATCCCTGGCGCATTATGTCACTTTCTCGGGCAGTTGAAAACCAGCTGTTACATATCGCCTGTAACAGAGTGGGAAAAGATAGATACTCAACTTATCCAGGCAGCTCTTTTATTGCTGATGGGTGGGGCCGGGTTCTGGCAGAAGCCGGGAAGGAAGAGTGTGTTCTCATAGGGGAAATCGATCTCGATGAGGCAAAAGAGATCAGGCAAACCGGTTCTATTCTAGAAGACCGCAGACCTGAACTTTATTAATTAAGATTGAGTTAAAGCCAGATTAAAAAAGAGAACCTATTTTAAGGATTGAATTAGAAACGGAGCTGGAAAATTAACTCTAACAACAAAAACACAACACAAATAATTGAGTAAAAAATTAAAAAAAGCAAAATAATTTAAAAAGTAATAAAAGAGTGAACCCTGCCGAGTTACCCTTTCAGCTCTTTAATTATCAGTTCACGTGCGGTTTTCGCATCTGCCGTACCTTTTGTCTTTTTCATGACCTGTCCTACAAGGAAATTCAGGGACTTCTCGGTGCCTCCAAGATAATCCTGTACTGCAGCCTCATTCTCGGCAATTGTTTCGGTAACTGCTTTAGTTACCAGATCGTCTTCGGCTTTGAAAAGTCCTTTTTCTTCGATAATCCGGGATGGTGTCTTTTCCTCGGTGGTATCCAGCATGGTTCGAATTACTTCAACTGCAGCCCTGTCACTGATTTTACCTTCGGCAAAGAGGTTAACCAGTTCTACCATATCTGAAACCTTAAAGGAGTTCTTTATTCTCGGGTCTTTTGCATGGATGAAACCTATTCTCTCCCCGTCATAATAAGAGATTGCAAGATCACGGTAATTTAACTCTCCAAGGAAGACATCAGCCGTCCAGGTAGCTGCAATTCTCGGATCCACGCCCTTTGCGCAGACGCCCTCATAAAAATCGGCAAGCATAATCTTTGACGTAAGAGACTTTGCATGCATATCCGTAATGCCGTACTGCTCCATGAAACGAGCACGTTTTGCATCCGGAAGTTCGGGGAGCGTCTCCTTAATCGCATGAATCCAATCGGTAACGCGCATAGGCATGAGGTCGGGTTCGCGGAAGTAACGGTAGTCCTCAGCCTCTTCTTTCGTCCTCATTGAAAGCGTTACGCCCCTGCCCTCATCAAAGTGGCGAGTCTCCTGTACAACTTTTCCTCCGCGCCGGATAACATTCTTCTGGCGCATAATCTCATAGAGAAGGGCTCTTTCAACTCCTTTATGAGAGGAAATGTTCTTGACCTCAACACGGGTACCCCAGTGGACCGAGACGTTTGCATCCACACGCATTGCTCCTTCCAGGTTGCCGTCAAAAACGTCCAGATACTCAAGGATGTTCCTGAACTTATCAAGGAATCTTCTTGCCTCTTTGGGGCTGCGCATATCAGGTTCTGTAACGGTCTCAATCAGGGGCATACCTGATCTATTATAATCAATAAGAACACCCTTTGATTTCCCTATGCTTCCTATGTGTACGAGTTTACCGGGATCTTCTTCCATATGGGCTCTTGTGATTCCGACCGTATGTTCCCCGTCTTCGCCTTCAATTACGACTTTTCCTTTGCTTACGATCGGGAAATCGTACTGGGTTACCTGAAAACCTTTGGGAAGGTCAGGGTAGAAGTAATTCTTCCTGTGGAACTGCGTCTCTTCTGCAATTTCTCCTTCCAGGGCAAGTCCTACTTTAATTGCGGCTTCCACTGCTTTTTTGTTCAGGACCGGGAGTGCCCCCGGAAGACCCAGGCAGACCGGACAGGTGTGAGTATTGGGGGCTGCATTGTGATAGTCTGTAGAGCAGCCACAGAACATCTTGGTCTTAAGTTTGTTCAGCTGGATATGGATCTCAAGGCCGATCCTTATACCATCAGGATTTTCATAGACCATTTATGCCACCTCCGGGGGTCTTTCTGTATGATAATGCGTATTCTGCTCGAAAGTGTATGCTGCACGAAGCACAGCAGGCTCGTCAAAGGGCTTGCCCATTATCTGAAGTCCTATGGGGAGGCCGTCAGTGAAACCGCAGGGAACGGAAATTGAAGGTACGCCTGCAAGGTTGATCGGGCAGGTGTTCACGTCCGAAAGGTAAAGAGTGAGCGGATCTTCGATCTTTTCTCCTATTTTGAAAGCAGGATTCGGCATAGTTGGAGCCATGAGCACATCCACTTTTGAAAGTGCTCTGTCAAAATCCTGCTTCACAAGAGTTCTGACCTTCAAGGCTTTTAAATAGTATTTATCGTGGTATCCTGCTGAAAGGGCATATGTTCCAAGGAGAATTCTCATTTTCACTTCTGTCCCGAAGCCATCCGCTCTCGTCTTCGAAACCATTGCATGCCAGTTTTCGCCGCTCTCTCTAAATCCATACCGTGTTCCGTCGAAACGGGCAAGGTTTGAGGAAGCTTCACTCATTGCAATGATATAATATGAAGCAAGGGCATACTTTATGTTGGGCATGGAAACTTCTTCCCAGGTCGCTCCGAGACTCTCATATTTATGTACGGCGTTCCATACGGCTTTTTCAACACCTGGATGTATGCCTTCCCCGAAAAACTCCTTCGGGACCCCGATCCTGAGTCCTTTTACATCTTCTACAAGGGCCTTCTGGTATTCGGTTCTACTGTCAATGGAAGTTGAGTCTCGATGGTCGTAACCGGCTATGACATCCATAAGCACTGCAATGTCTGTTACATTGTTTGCAAGAGGTCCTACCTGCTCAAGAGAATTTGCGTAAGCGACTACTCCGTGTCTGGAAACGGCTCCGTACGTTGGCTTGAGCCCAACTACTCCGCAGAAAGCTGCAGGGCAGCGTACCGATCCCCCGGTATCCGATCCAAGAGCAAAGGGAGCTTCTCCTGCTGCAACGACTGCCGCACTGCCACCGGAAGATCCGCCTGGCACTCTTTCAAGATCCCAGGGATTTGCAGTAGGCCCATAGTAACTGGTCTCCGTGGAAGAACCCATCGCAAACTCATCCATGTTGGTTTTTCCAAGGATCACTGCACCTGCTGCAAGGAGTTTCTCTATAACATGAGCATTGAAAGGAGGAACATAACCCTCAAGAATTTTCGAACCGCAGCTGTTTGGCAGTCCTACTACGGAAATATTGTCCTTTATCGCAATTGGTACACCTGCAAGAAGCCCATTATGTCCCTCAGCATCGATCTTCTTTGCCTGCTCAAGAGCTTTTTCAGAAACTGTTATATAACCGTTAACTTTGCTCTTTCCTATAACTTCAAGATAGCGAGCTGTTACTTCTTCGGCTGAGCTCTCTTCAATTTTCTCTTTAACCTGTGCAACACTCATCCACTTTGCCATTAAAAATCCTCCTCAGCCGATTTTCGGAACTCTGAAAGTCCCATCCTGTTTGTGTTCGGTGTTTGCAAGAACAACTTCCTGCGGGATGGATTCTTCCACCACATCCTCCCTGAACACATTATAGATCTCAGCCACATGATAGGTGGGAGCTACATCTTCGGTCGGCAATTCGTCAAGCTGTCCGAAGTATCCCAATACTGAGTTAAGTTTCTCCATATATTCGACGGTTTCCTGTTCGCTGATATCAATACGAGCAAGCCAGCCGATATGTTCTACGTCTTCTTTTGTGATCATGAAAGTTCCTCAAAAATAGAATAATCCTGAATAGAATGCCGTTGGTTGCTGCATAATAGAAACAGGTTAATGGGATAAATATATATTCATCTCCCCTTGCGTCCGTTGCCGCCCCCGGTCGCCGTCCGAGTTCCGTCTCAC
>CAYSZA010000149.1:0-7190 GCA_964435275.1 uncultured Methanosarcinales archaeon
TCTCCGTTTACTTTTTCTCTTTTTCCAACTATTTTCCTGATGTCCTTTTCCTTGCTCGAAAAGTTAATCTATCTTAACTTTGTTTCTTAGAGCTATGAAAAGAATTGTGATTCTCGATTACGGGCTTGGGAATCTCCGCAGTGTTCAAAAAGGACTCGAACACGTCGGATCCAGTCCCGCAATCTCCGGGGACCCTGAGGAGATTCTTGCCGCAGATGGTTTAATTCTCCCTGGTGTCGGCGCTTTTGTGGATGCGATGAAGTGCCTTGCCCCCATCAAAGGGATTATAGAAGAATATGCACGATCAGGCAAGCCTATGCTAGGGATCTGCCTCGGACAGCAGGTTCTTATGAGTTCTTCTGAGGAAGGAAAGCTGACTGACGGGCTTGACCTTATTTCTGGCAAGGTACTTCGGTTTCCGAGATCCGAATTAAAAGTCCCTCATATTGGCTGGAACAATCTTAGTATCAAGCAGGATCACCCGCTGTTTGAAGGAATTCCTGAAAACTCTTTCGTATACTTCGTACATTCCTACTACGTGGACACAGCGCCTGAGAATACCCTTGCGGCCTGTAACTATGGGCTGGATTTTTCAGCGTCCGTCGTAAACTCGAAAGGCAATGTAATAGGCACCCAGTTCCACCCGGAGAAAAGTGGAGCTATCGGATTGAAGATTTTGAAAAACTTCGTAGAAATGTGCTGAATGGACCTATCCAGGGAATTTGCCCTCGTGCTCGAAATTTCTTTTTTCCATTTTTTCCTAATGATTGAGTTCTGATTCCTGAACACTTTATACTGAAGTACCTGAAATCAAAAGATTACCTGTAAAATCAATAGACTGACACTTGAATGCCAAACTATCCTGCCCTGGACCCTTTTAGGGCAGAAAGATCTGCAAGAGATGGTTACTATGGATATAGAAGGCTATGCAAAACGGGCTCTCAGGGAGGACCCTTCAAATGAAGCAGGGCTTGAGGCAAAGCTGGTTTCAAGAATTCTTGAAATCAAGCATATAAGCCAGGAAAAGGCTCATGAGATCGCGGCTGCGGTCGTTTGTGAGGCAAAAGCGACACTTAATGTGGAAGGAGATGTGTTAAGCCCTACTCTCTCAGGCGTTTCAATGGGAGAATTCGGGGTAGGTTCCAGGGGTACAGGGGACTTTTACGTTCATTCCAAGCTTGGAGAAGTTATAGGTAAAACAGGTGCAGTTGTGGACAGCTCCCAGCTTGACGACTCAGGCGTTGTTAAAATCGGTGAAGATTACCTGGTAGTAACGATTGACGGTATTCATTCTCGCCTGAGCGATTTTCCCTTCCTTTCGGGCTTCCATGTAGCCCGAGCAGCTCTGCGTGATGTGTATTCTATGGGAGCTCGCCCCCTGGCAATGCTTTCCGATATCCACGTAGCAGACGACGGAGATGTCGCAAAGATATTCGATCATATTGCAGGCATAACTACGGTATCGGAACTTACCGGAATTCCTCTTATTACGGGAAGCACGCTTCGAATAGGCGGGGACATGGTCATAGGTGAACGCATGACAGGCGGCGTTGGGGCTGTAGGCATAACCTCCTCTCTTACCTCGCGGAATCAGACAGAAGCAGGAGACCTTATCCTGATGACCGAGGGAGCAGGCGGGGGTACGGTCTCTACAACTGCGCTTTACTACGGAATGCACGAGGTTGTGGAAGAAACCATTAATATCCGTTTCCTTGAAGCCTGTGAGGTTCTGTTGCAATCCGGGCTATATAAAAAGGTCCATTCCATGACGGATGTTACCAATGGCGGAATCCGGGGGGATGCCAAGGAAATCTCAAAGACCGCAGGAGTAAAGCTGGTTTTCGAAGAGGAAAAGATAAGAGCCCTTGTGAACCCAAAGGTGCTTTCAATGCTTGAGTACCTGAAAATCGACTACCTGGGAGTTTCTCTTGATGCCCTGCTTATAATTGTGCCTCCTGCCTATGTTGAAGAAATCCTTAACACTGTCAGAGCCGCAGGTATCGAGATTGATGTCATAGGGCGCGTTGAGGAAGGGACTGGGGCTGAAATTTTCTTAAATGGTGAGCGCAGGGACTTTGTACCGAGGTTCAGGGAGTCTGCCTACACCCCCGTGAAAAAAGTCCATGGCGAAGAAAATCCCAGGGACTTTGAGGAAATGAGAGCAGCAATTGATAGGGCCGCGCTTGAAGCTATCGAAAAGAAGCAAAAAGTCCTTGAAAAAATGAGAAATAAACATAAGTCTTTTTAAAAGACTTTAAAATCGGAAAAGAGAATATTAATTAAATTTTTCTTTTTACCGAAAGAACCTCCCTTACTTTTCCGGTGATTTCAACCTCTGCTTTCGGTTCGATTTCCTCTTCCGAGCGAGCTTTCCAGTATTCGCCTCTATAGCGGACATAGCCTGTTTTCCCAGGCCCCAGAGGGTCTATAGTCTGGGCAGTCTCTCCTATGAACTCTCCAATAACTGGTTTTTTCTTTCTAATTTCCGTTACTTTGTAAATGGCAAAAACCAGAAACAGCCCGAAAACAATCGTAGGTGCAACAACTGTCAGTGTCAGAAGCCTGCGGAACTCGGGAGTGTAAATGTTTTCATCTCCCATGGGCACAAGGAGTATACTTCCTATTATGAGGCTGATAAGGCCCGCAAGCCCAAAAATTCCAAATCCAGGTACCTTAATTTCAATAATCAGAAGTCCTATTCCTAAAATAATGAGGAAGATTGCCCCTATATTGATATTAAATCCTGTGCCTATCAACCCGAGTACGATTGAGATAATTCCGAAAACTTCTGCTCCGACTCCAGGACTTGAGATTCCAAAAATTAGCCCATAAAGCCCAATAGTTAAAAGAAGGGAGGAGATAATCGGGTTTGAAATAAGCCTTAGAAAGGATAGAGAAAGGGGAGGTTCATAATTTTCTGTCCCTGCATTTTCAGTTCTCAGGGTTTTTCCCTTTACCTGCTGCCCATCAATTTGTGTCAGCAAGTTCGGAATAGAAGGAGCTATATATTCTATTACACCTGCTTCCAGGGCCTCTTGCGCGTCAAGATTTTTGTTTTTCGTTATAACCTCTTCTGCAAAGGTCTCGTTTCTCCCATGCTTACTGGCTGTTGCAACCGAAAACTTGACAAGGGCGTTTATTATTTTTTCGTCTTTTATGGGTTTTGTCCCCTCTGCCGACATCTGAACAGGCTGGGCTGATCCGATAACCGTGAAAGGTGCCATTGCAGCAATATCTGTTCCCATAAGGATGAGAGTGCCGGCTGACCAGGCTTTTCCGCTCTCGGGCACATACCCGATAACAGGCACACTCGCATTCTCAATTGTCCTTATAATGACCTGGGTTTCATCCAGCCCTCCGCCGGGGGTATCCAGACTAATTATTAGAGCTTCAAAGTTTTCGTTCTCAGCTTTTTCGATCGCACTGGTTATAATATCATCTGAAGCCGGTGTGATAGCCTCGGATATTTCCAGCACAAGCACTTTTTCTTGAGGTCCTGCAGATGTAGAGGGTATAGTGACGGCTGTGAGAATGAAGCATAGGAAGAAAATAAAGATGAAATGAAAACCCCTTCTCACAAGCATGTTTATCGTTCCTTTCTTGCTTATCAATTTCCTTAGTTCTTTTTTGCCATTGTTTCTTTTTTTCAGTTCCTTTTTGCTTTATTGTCCTTTTCTCTCGGCAATAGCCTTAGATAAAGCTGCTATATTTCCGGTCTCAAGAGATTGGGACTGTGTAACTACTATGAGGTTTTTTTCCCTGGCAATCTCGGCTAAAGTTTGCAGTTCCCTCAATTTGATTGCTGCGGGTACTCCTTCATAGAGAGTAGCGGCCTCTTTCATTTTCTGCGCAGCCTGGGATTCTCCTTCCGCAAGGATAATCCTCGCACGTTTTTCTCTTTCGGCTTCAGCCTGTTTGGCAATTGCCCTTTTCATTGTCTCAGGCAGGGCAACGTCCCTTATCGTAACCCCTGTAACCTTAATACCCCACGGATCGGTATACGCGTCCAGAAGCTCCTGAATTTGCTTGTTGATATGTTCTCTTTCCGAAAGCAGCTCATCAAGTTCCATCTGGCCCATAACGTCTCTCAGGGTAGTCTGTGAAAGAGTAGAGGTTGCAAACATATAATTTTCAACCTGAGTTATGGCAGCTCCGGGTTCCACAACCTTGTAATAAACAACGGCATCCACCTCAACCGTGACATTATCCCTGGTGATTACAGCCTGCTTGGGTACATCGATTGCAACAACTCTCAGATCTATTTTCATAGCTCTATCGACAATCGGGATAATTAGAAAAACCCCTGGCCCCTTCACGCCACTCAGGCGACCCAGCCTGAAAATAACTACTCTCTCATACTCGTTAACCATTTTTATGGATTGTGAGAGTATTAATAATATAATTAATAATACAGGAAGATAGATTTGACTGGCAAAGATACTCATAATTTTTATAACCTCTTATTCCATTAACGTTTAAATTAGATTTAATAGTAATTAAGTATTCTTTGTTCCGAGAATTAACACTTAAAATACGTTTAAAGTAAGTATTCATAATTCAAAAATTTTGCACTATGTACTCTCTAAATATCTGAAAAACTATACCCTTACTTATTACTTTCTACTCTCGATTCTTAATTGAGTCCAGTTTTTCAGATCTTTGGGTTACATTCAAGAAAAAAATAAATCTTAGATATGCAAATGCCTGTTTGTATTAAATTACAAAGAGGCTACCCAGAGACTCATTCTGATAAATAGTTGTCTCTAAAAATACTTATATTTGAAACATAGAAAATACAAAACAGGGAAAAAGTAAGTTGACAGGGAAAGAAAGGACAAGTATGATATTAATTTTCGTCATGATAGGGTCTCGCAGTTAAATCAATGTATTTCAAAGCTGATAGCAAGAGAGATGAAAACTGTCAGGTTCAGAAATTTGTCCTGAGTCGCAAACAGTAGAGCAAGAAAACGCAGGTTCGGAAGAACCATTGGTGTTGATATTAATGAGTAAGGAATGTCCAGATTGCCACGGGCGTGGCTATGAAGTTATTTCAACCGATATTTGTCCTCAATGTAAGGGCAAAGGCAAATCCAAATCAATTGATTTTATGAAAATGTCAGAAAAAAATCTTGACAATTTTTTAAAAAATGGAGCAGCGTGTGGGAAGTGTAAGGGTACTGGAAGTATTGAAGTAACCACTCCCTGTGGAACCTGCGAGGGACTCGGGAAGATCTACACGTGCAGAGTATGTGGAGGGCGCATTGACAGTCCCACGGACCTCGAGGAAGAAGTATGTGATTCCTGTGCCCGTTCTCAGTATGTTTATGCCCTTGATGAGTCCTGCGACCTTAAGGATGTGGAGACAGGAAAACTTTATCACGGGATTGTAAGCAGTAAGGCCTCTTTTGGGGTCTTTGTGGATCTTAACCCCCATGTAAGAGGACTTATGCACTCCAGCAATGTAGGGGTCCTCCCTGAGGTTGGGGACGCTGTGATCGTCCTGGTAAAAAGCATCAAAGCTGGGGGAAAGCTTGACCTGATTCCAAAGACTCCTAAAAATTACGAAACTGTCGAGCTTGAAAAAGAGCTTCCGCTCAAAAACTCAGCTCAAATTGATTCAAGCATGAAGGGCAGGCTCATCAGAATCGAAGGAGAAGTTATCCAGGTAAAGCAGACCAGCGGGCCCACTATTTTTACCATTAGCGATGAAGGAGGCTTTGTACCTTGTGCAGCCTTTGAGAGTGCAGGAAAAAGGTCCTATCCGCATATTGACACAGGAATGATTGTTTCCATCACTGGAGAAGTGACTCTGCGCGATGACCAGATCCAGATAGAAGTCATGAGCATGAAATTGCTGACCGGGGAGAAGGAAGCAGTTGTCAGGGGCAGGGTTGAAAAGGTAATTGATGAAAAGGCAGCTCCTGCGGACATTCCCTTCCTTGTCAAAAGCGAAATTATGGAGAAACTTAAACCGAAAATGCTCCATGTTGCGAAGGAAATCAAGAAAGCTATTTTCCACTCAACCCCGATTATTCTCAGACATCATGCCGACGCTGATGGAATTACCTCGGCAATTGCAATTGAGAGGGCAATCCTGCCCCTTATTACGGAAATCGGGGGGATGGATGCGGAATATTATTTCTACAAGCGTGCCCCTTCCAAAGCTCCTTTTTATGAGCTTGCCGATGTTACGAGAGATATTTCCTTTGCGCTTGAAGATCTTTCCAGGCACGGGCAGAAAATGCCGCTTGTGATCCTTGTGGACAACGGATCAACAGAAGAAGATGTTCCTTCCATGCGGCAGGCCAGAGTCTATGGAATCGATATGCTTGTTATTGACCATCATCACCCGGATGAGATTGTTGACCAGTATCTTATAGGGCACGTAAATCCTGCACATGTGGGAGGAGATTTCGGGGTTACTGCCGGAATGCTCTGTGCTGAAGTTGCCCGTATGATCAATCCTGACATCAGCGATACAATAAAACATCTTCCAGCAGTTTCGGCAGTAGGAGACCGCTCAGAGGCTCCAGAAGCCGGAAGGTACATCTCTCTCGTCTCGGACCGTTATACCCTCGAAGAACTGAAAGAAATGGCTCTGGCCCTGGACTATGAACAGTTCTGGCTGAAGTTCAGCAGTGGGAAAGGACTTATTGATGATATTCTGGATCTTGGGGACCACGAAACCCATAAAAAATTGGTTTCCCTGCTCTGCGAACAGGCAGACACAATGATAAAGGAACAGCTTGAGACCTGCCTCTTTAATGTCAAATCTCATAAGCTGGCTAATGGGGCTATCATGAATGTGATAGACGTTGAAAACTATGCACAGAAATTTACCTTCCCGCCACCCGGAAAGACTTCAGGAGAAGTTCATGACGTGCTCACCAAAAGGAATCCGGATAAACCCGTAGTCACAATCGGATACGGGCCTGACTTTGCGGTCATCCGCTCCAAGGGTGTGCTTATGAACATTCCCAAAATCGTCAGGGAGCTGAGGGAAGAAATGAAGGGTGCAGGCGTCAGCGGAGGAGGTCATCTTGTTGTGGGCAGCATAAAGTTTGTAGAAGGAATGAGAACCGAAGTGCTGTCAAGGCTTGCCGAGAAAATAGCTTCTGCACAGGTTGAGTACTAAAGGGCTTTAATAAGCCTTTTTCTCTCCCTTAACTGCGGTTATGGGAGAAGGAAGT
>CAYSZA010000150.1:0-7164 GCA_964435275.1 uncultured Methanosarcinales archaeon
CGTTTATTTTATGTCAGTTCTTCTTTTTATGTCAGTTCTTCTCTTAATGTTTATTTTATCATTTCTATTTGATATACTTCCATCTTTAGCATTCTCTATTTCTTGGAAATCGTCTGGAAAGGTTTTCAGTTTCACAAACCATATAGCCTTGAAATCTCTGCCGGACGTCCTGAAAAAATACTTTCACCCTACTAGGCTGAGATTAATAAGTACTGAGGTAGTTTTTCAGGATAGAGGTGAATACAATGGAGGAAATATTCAAAGGATTGGTCGAACGTGCACAGTATTATGAGCAGTTTGAAAGTTACAGGAGCACAAGTCCCTCCGGATACTTTGGGGATATTTCTGTACTCAAATTAAAGGCTCCAGCCATTAGTATATGAGATAGAGTTTATTTGACTGCCAGCCTGGGACTGACTCGATCCACATAGTAAAAAGCTGCGAATTGAAAAGCTGCGAATCTCTGAAGAACTGGAACGTTGGAAAGTAAGTTTCAAAAGTAGGTCAATTGAGAAGTAAGTCACAAGAAAGGATAATTGAGATATAGACTTCAGAAGACAAGAAGAATCTGAGAAAACTCAGAGGTACTAAGCAATAATGAAGAAATTAAAGGCGGAAAGAAACTCACTTTTCAACCTGTTCCATTTCAACATGTAAGCTTTGCCCCGATTCCACAGGGTAAATTTTCAGGTCAATATTTAAATTATTGAAATTGTCTGATATTCAGTGGCAAATATTTATAAGTGTTGTAGAGAGATATCATGTTGGTTAGGGGGAATCCACATGGATGAATTTTTTGAAGACATAATCGAAAGAGCCAATTACTACGAGCAGTTCGAACTTTTTAAAGAGTATAAGCAGACATTCCAGAGGAATCAAATAGAGAGAAGCAAGTCAGGTAGAAAGAAACGATAAAATAACAATACAGCAACCGGAGAAAAGACAATTAAATACCAAGCACAAAAAAAACAGGAAATAAAATGGCAAATATAACTCCATGTTTATTCAATCACTATTCTTAATTACCCTGATTCTTCTATGATTATTTTATAACATAACTTTGGGACTGGCGCCTGTTATAAAAGATTATTCTCTAACCAGTATCACTCTCGCCGGAGCTCCGTCTGTGTCTATACGGAGAGGCAGACCCAGGAATGTATATTCCCCTTCGTGAACACCAGCAAGATTGAGTCCCAGGAACAAAGTTGTATTATTGATAAGCAGCTCACGGACTTCATCGTCCCCTTCGGGCTTTTTAATGCTCAGGTAATCAAATCCCAGAGTTTTGATTCCAGAATTGACGAGATACTCAGCTGCGTCCATTTTAAGGTGCACATAGTTTTCAAGGAATTTTACGTACCCAAGGGCTGAGTTCCTGGTCTTGATAAGCACTATTTCTTCAGGCTGTATTTGAAACTCTTCAAGGTCTTGCCTGTGAATTTCATATTCTACCAGGGTGAGATCAAAAACCCTGCATTTTCCATAAAAGTGATCAACAGGTAAATCCGCAACTCCTTCCCCTCCATTCCGAAGATGCAGTCTGGACTCCACATGAGTACCTGTGTGGCTTCCCAGAGTCAGAATAGACTCGTTTACATTATCCCTCGGGACAGAGGCGTACCTCTGAATAGAAGGTCCCGGCTTTCCCGGATATACAACCATTTCTTCCGTAATAGGTAATGAGACATCGAAAAACTGACGCAGAACGAAACCCCCGTTTATTCCTTAGCGATACATCAGAATTTAAATGCAGTTATTTTGTAAAAGTATAACTGCACCCTATTATAAAAAGGGATTTAAAACATTAAAAGCTCTCCTCTGGTAGTAACTTATCCAGCCTTCTCGGTATAGCTTTTTATATACTCTTTATCACATATTCTGCAACCGCATTTCCGACCTCTATTGTGCTGGCAGTTCCTCCCAGATCAGGAGTGATAATCTTTTTTTGAAGCACGTGGGCTATTGCCTCGTCTATAAGCCGTGATCGAGATTCCCCCACCCATTCCAGCAGCATCTTTACGCAGAGAATCGCAGCAAGTGGATTTGCAATGCCCTTTCCTGCAATGTCGGGTGCACTTCCGTGCACAGGCTCGAAAAATGCATATTTGTCTCCTATATTGGCGCTCGGGACAAGGCCAAGACTTCCGACAAGAGCCGCACACATATCACTTAAAATATCTCCAAAGAGATTCGTAGTAACCACAACGTCATACCTTTCAGGATGCATCATAAGGCTGTAAGCCATTGAGTCAACCAGCATATCCCCGTATTCCACACCGTTAACACTTGCGGTTTGCCTGCAGACATCAAGGAAAAGCTTGTCGGATTTCAGGACATTGGATTTATGGACAATGGTCAGCTTGTTCTTCCTTTCCTTTGCAAGTTTACAGGCGTATCTGGCAATTCGTTCAGAACCTTTCCGTGTAATGATTCTCTTTGTCCAGGAAAGGTCAGGCCCTATCTCTTCAATCCCCGAGTACAGTCCTTCGGTGTTTTCTCTCACAATAATAAAATCAAAATCACTTCTCCCGGTAATCCCGGTTACACCGGGAAGAGGTTTTACAGGCCTGATATTGGCATACAGGTCCAGTTCCTTTCGGATGGTAAGAAGCACACTTTTATATTTCGGATCCGGCACAGTGGTAACTGCCCCAAAAAGGACTGCATCGCACCCTTTTATGGTATTAAGATCGTCACCTGACAGTGCAGTCCCTGTTCTCTCCCATCGGGTGTAGCCAAGTTCCAGGGGCACTTTCTCAAGTTCAAGCCCGAAGGCATCAAGGACTTTGACAGCCGCAGGGATTACCTCCCTGCCGATCCCGTCACCTTCGATTACAGCCAGTTTCATGCTAACTGCATCTATAGTTTGGGGTATATGAATCTGGCGTAAGTTTTTCAGATTCAGAGGCTTTCTCAGACCCAGAGCAGGTGTTCGGCAAGGATTTTTCCACCGAGCGCGATGAGAATCAGGCCTCCGAGAATCTCGACTTCATGCTCAAAGAAATGACCTATTCTGTACCCCAGGATTGCTCCGCAAAAAGACATGAAAAAGGTCACACAGCCTATAATAATTACAGGTTCGAGAATAGGCGTATTGAGGAATGCAAAACTTATTCCCACAGCAAGGGCGTCTATACTTGTAGCAATTGCAAGGACCAGAAGCACCGAATAATTAAGGGAATTTACCTTTCCATCGGGGCCTCCGTAGAGAGCCTCGTAAATCATTTTGCCTCCGATAAAAGCCAGAAGCCCAAAAGCGATCCAGGGGGCATAGTCCGAAACAAAGCCGCTTACCGCGCTTCCTCCAAGCCAGCCCACAACAGGCATGAAAGCCTGAAATCCCCCGAAAAAGAGAGCCAACTTCAGGGCATCACTGAGTCGAAAAGGCCTTATCGTGGTGCCGCAGGACATGGAAACTGCAAATGCATCCATCGCAAGCCCGAGTCCTAGAAAGAAATCAGTCAGGAAAGACATTAAGTCATTACTCCAGTTTCGTTTTATAGATGAGATTTCTCGGGATAATAAGATCTTTAGCACATGATGATGTTTGAGAACCAGAATCCTCATAATACCTATATGCCGTGATAGTCATCCTTTTGGTGATCCAATAAATCTGCAATCAGATTTAAACCTATGTCTTCGGCACAGGTCACTGATTAAAAAACAACTTTTAAGAAGAGAATAACGGATAACCAGATCTTTTCAAACTGCAGGCCGATCCAGACTAGAGAGTCTGCATAACAGGATTCTAGCCAGCAGTGTTTAAACTCAATCACTGGTTGATCGTTGAGCCTAATTTTCAAGTTGCAGGGAAAAGAAAAACTAAATGGAACCAGAGAAAATTCCCTTCAAGATCCTCAACGTTTGCATATATTTTTAATAGCTTAGAAGTTGATGTGCTTTATTTCACTCTTTTCACACCTTAATTTTAGATTTTTTCTCAACAACTGATTTTGTTTTACTTCCCGAAGTCTCTGGCATCAATTTTCTGTAGACAGTGTACTTGCCGGTGCCATCATAAGAAACAGCGTATTGATCCTGACTTATGTTAAAAAACTTAAAGCCGTTTCTATAAAATGCCGGATACGTTACAATACGTGGCGGATCAATCGAATAGCGCTGGTAGATGTTGCCGTCCGCGAGGGTTTTAACCCAATCAGGTATAGTATTCACCCGTTCATACTTCGCCTCAACATTCCGTCCAATGATTGCATTATACGCAAGAGAAACCTGCACTGCAACCATTACAAGTATCACCTTGAGAAGGAAAAAACCCAAAATAAGCCCAGCAAGCCGTGTAATCATGCTCAAAAACATAGTATCAAGCCCCCATTTTACTTCTGCTATCCACTGCCCGTGTCCGACTGCATGAAGCCACTTAAAACTTTAACATCCCCATCAGCCCTCAGTCTATCAGCTTCATAGTAGATTCACTCTTGAAAACTATGCTTCTCATAGATAATATAGTTTTCCAATTTTTTTTATATTTTGTCAATTTATTGACAAATTGGTAATAATGTATTGAATTAGGATTATCGCTTGAGTCTGGGCGATAATATACTGGAGTTAATCAGGAAAAGCAGGAGTAGGGTTGGTAGAGGAGTAGGGTTGGTAGAATTGATTATACTTCTTATTGTACTCAGTAGAAACAAAACGGTGAAATTCCGGGAATTTTTGAATTGCCGGGAAAAAGGAGGATGTTCACTTGAGAATGCAGAACAATTTCTCAGAGAAGTTCAAAAGAAAAATAGAATAGATAGGAGAAATGAGGTTATATAAAAGGGTAGCAGGTTTGCCTGAAGTCACCAATTAAACCAGAGAAACCATAAACACACGTTTAAACGATGATTTCGATTGAAAAACCTGCGATTATATATTTTTTGCACCGCTACCCAGTTTGGGAAGCGTACGATTTAGGTATATTAAAGACTACTGAAAAAGTTGTCATCATATTCTCAAGCTTGGCTATTGAGACGATCTGAACTTTGCCTGAGGCGGATTACAAGGTTTCGGATAGATTCAGCAACCTGATATTCTGACGCTCCCCAGTGGACTACAGCTCCATCAAAACCCAGAATCTTTGCGAGCCCTGAGTTTTCAGACCTGCAGCAGCGAGTAATAAAAGGTTTTGAGGGCACAACTATTTCGGATTTGAAAGGACAGATATTTACAAAGGAATACTCAAGTTCAGGAAAGCGCATTTCAAAAAGAGTTTTTGAAATCTCGCACCCTACCAGCAAATGCCCATTTTCCGTGAGTATATCCGAATCCAGGCACTTTCCTTCCAGTCCTGATGCACTGCAAGGGAAAACGGTATTTTTCCCTTCGAAACGCCTGAGATCAATTACTTTTTCGGTAAACCTGACCTGGAGATCCCCGAAAATTCCGCTGGCTTCAAGCCTTCTCACAACTAGAGAAAGCCATGATGGAAAAGGAGGAGCAACATCAAGGACCTCAAGCTCAAGAATACTTGAGAGGTCAGGCTCCTTGACAAAAGTAACGTGTCTGTCCACACCTGTAAAAATTACCGTGTTGACTTTGCCGGTACAGAGTTTTGCTGCAGTCTCAATCAGGAGTGTGCGGTCTTTTATATTCAGTTCCTGATCATATTTTACCACCTCTTCTCCTGAGGCTATCATTTCTAGGATCTCGACCTTCCTGAGCAATCCTTCTCCGTTTTTTTTCACATGATAAACCGCATATTCGAGGCCTCCGGTCTCAGGACTTTCCCTTTCGGCAATCAGGTAATCAGTAAGGAAATAGATTGGCTCTTCAGTACCCGGGCAGAAAGAATTTGTCACGCCCACATGTTTGTATTCATCAGGAAAAATCATATTTATCGATTATTTTGAGTGATTATCATTATGGGAGGTCGTTATTTTGGATGATCGTCAAGTCTTAACCTGATTTAAGAAGATCCATTGAATCGGTTTATTCCTTCTGCTCGCTCTGGAGTTTCTTTCTGTGAGCTACAAGTCCGCCGTCGGCAAGCATTTGGAGCAGGAAATCAGGCAGCTTGTTTCCGTTGAATGTGCCCTTTCCTGAGACCGTAACCTCGCCTTTAAGCAGGTCAACCTTAACCTCATCGCCTTCCTGGCACTCGATATCGGCTTCCATAAGAGGCAGTCCGACATTGATCGCATTCCGGAAGAAGATCCTTGCAAAAGACTTTGCGATAACACAGGCTATTCCTGCGTGTTTTAAAGCAAGGGGAGCCTGTTCCCTTGAGGAGCCGCAGCCGAAATTAGTACCCGCTACGATAATATCGCCGGGTTTTACCTTTTTTGCAAACTCGGGATCAATGCCTTCCATAGCATGAGCTGCAAAGACTTGCATATCCTTGGTCCGCAGATATTTCCCGGGAATGATGACATCTGTATCTATATCGTCGCCGAATTTCCAGACTCGGCCCACTATAGGGTTTTCCATCACTCTTCACCTGCGAAGTAGGTTTTTTTAATAGTATATCTAGATAGCGGGAAATTAAGTAAAGACCCTGCAAATCTGGCTAAAACTAAGGTTCGGAAATATGAATCCATGAATGAAGAATGAAAAGGAAATAAAGATGCAGAAGTAGACTCAACTGCACCTCTTCCTGACTGTTCAGACCTTCATTTCTTCTCCTTTTAATACGGCTTCTTCACTTACTCTCACTTCTTTTGTCGTATCTCCGTAGCTCAATATGTAAGGCCCCGAAGGAGCAGTATCGAACTGGGTCTCTCCTGCAATCGGACCCTCTGTTGAATAGGGCACCGTAAACTCATACCTGCCCTGAGGATCCGCAGTTGTTGACTGAGTGTATTCAAAAGTCCGGCCCTGTCCTGTGAGGATTGTAGCGCTTATTTTAACGGTCTCATTGGAAGAAGCC
Source organism: uncultured Methanosarcinales archaeon (assembly GCA_964435275.1). Lineage (GTDB taxonomy): Archaea > Halobacteriota > Methanosarcinia > Methanosarcinales > Methanosarcinaceae > Methanosarcina. The sequence continues at coordinate 6,869 of CAYSZA010000150.1, forward strand.
GTGCCTGTTATCCTCGCACCTTTGACATACTCGAAGATCTTGACATAACCCGTATCTACCTCAGGGAGTTTGCCCCCATGGAGGAAATTGTAGACCTGTTTGTACCCGACTTCGTTGGTCTGGTAGGCCTCGGTTTCGTAAACCAGGCGGTACTGCTTCAGACCATTTGCATCAAAAATGTGCAGCTTTGACTCCATGGAATTGAAGTATCGGGTTGAAGGTATGCTCTGATAGCTGCTACCTGTCCAGTAAGGCTGATAATAGCCTTCGGTATCAAGGGTCCAGGCAGGCATTGC
>CAYSZA010000151.1:0-7163 GCA_964435275.1 uncultured Methanosarcinales archaeon
ACAATCTTGAGTTCTTTTGTTTGTACTCTCAATCGATCTAATGCCCATTGATTCATCTCTATTACTTGAAAATCCTCTCCCCCTACAATAAGCAGGGTTGGTGCCTTTACATCCGGCAGGGCTTTTTCAGCCAGATCAGGTCTTCCTCCTCTGGAAACAACTGCTTTTACAACATTAGCGTGCTCTTTTGCAGCTATGAGTGCGGCTGCAGCTCCCGTACTGGCGCCGAAATAGCCGATATTGAGCTTCTTGGTATCAGGATTGCTTAAAATCCAGTTTGTTACGTCAACAAGTCGGCTTGCAAGCAGGTCAATATCAAACCTCAGGTGAGCTGTTACCATGTCAATTCTCTCTTCTTCGGCTGTCAACAGATCAAATAGCAATGTTCCAAGCCCTTCTTTCTGAAGTTCCTGTGCGACATATCGATTTCGCGAGCTAAAGCGGCTGCTTCCGCTGCCGTGTGCAAAAATGACAATTCCTTTTGTTCCTTCAGGAATGGTGAGATTTCCTTCGAGTGTGATAGAATTAATCGGAATTCGAATCTCATTACTGCTTTTACCTTTACTTGATAAATCGCTCATGCCAACCCCCCAAAAGGTTTTACTGTTAACTGCAGATCCGCATATGAATAAATGTTTAGTAGGTAATCATCTTGCCGGAAGGGCTCTTGCTTTATCCAGGAGCTCACAAACTTCTTTGTCAGTAGTCTGGCTGAAATCCCCGTACCATGCCCCGACCCCATAGAAAGGTTCAGGCGTAGCCAAACATATTACTTCGTCTACCTCCCTTCCGAAAAACTCGCACGTATCAGGTGCAGCCGTGGGCACTGCAACCACTATTTTAGCCGGGTTTTTAGTTTTAAGGGCTGCAGCAGCTGCACGCATCGTCGCACCTGTAGCGAGCCCGTCGTCTATCAAAATCACAGTCGAGCCACTTATTTCAGGCTTGGGCCTATCTCCTCGATAAATACGTTCCCTGCGTTCAAGTTCACTGAGCTCGTTCTCAGCTACCATATCAATTACCCTTTCAGGTATCTGGAAAGACCTGATAACATCCTCATTCAACACGCGGATATTATCAGAAGCAATTGCTCCCATTGCCAGCTCTTCGTTTCCCGGCACTCCCAGTTTACGTACTATAAAGACATCCATTCTTACGTTCAGTTCCTTTGCAACTTCAAATGCCACCGGGACTCCACCACGCGGGAGTGCAAGTATCAATACATCTGAACGGTTTGCATATTTCGAAAGTTCTTTTGCCAGCTTTTTTCCTGCATCCACCCTGTCTTTAAAAAGTGCCATTGGTTCCCTCAACCCCCTTTGGATTGAATTAATCGATACAATTGGCCATGCTAATTTATAATATCTATGTTCAAACCCTTAAATGTATAGAGTACAAAGTTTAAGCTTAAAATATTATATAGTTACTTCTTCCTCAAAATAGAGATTCAGTAGAAATAAGAATTAGAAGCGTTTATTTTGTTTCCAGCTAACTCATTAATCAGGGGTAGTGAAAAATTCTATTAGCGGCTTGAAACTTTTTACGCTAAGTTATTTTTTGCTTAAATGCAATTTTTTGAATAATTAATTTAAAATAATTTATGTCCTTAATCTATTCTGGAGTTGGAAAGTGAGTTGGGTATGAGTAAGTAAAGAACTACCTGGAGGCGATTAGTGATCCTGCTCGGAATCGATATACTTGAGGGAACATATCGTCCTGTGCTGCTGTGTTGGGGACACAGTAAACAAGATATAACGTCTCCGGGCTTCTTCTTAATCTCTTTTCTATAATGCTTTTTACTTTTCTCATTTCTTTATCTTTCAGGTTATTCCAGATCTAAAATTGCATTGGGTTTAGTACTACTCTATGTTAAAACCACTTTGTAATCTCTAAAATCTAAGCAGATTCAACGTAAACAAACTCGGTCTTATCTAAAGCAGATTAAATCTTCGGGCGCTTAAGTTCAACGGGGGTAACTGAGTATATCAGCTGTCAGGAAAAACACTTTAAAGGCAGATTTCTATGAGGTAATGGTCTGGATAACCATTATCATTTTGCTTTACTTTATTAGCCTTAACAATTACCTCCTTTTTCATACAGTAGTAGAGTTATTCAGTGTCTACGTCGCATACGTAATATTCCTCGTAGTATGGAAATCGAGAAGCCGCCTTGAAAATCGGTATCTTATAGTTCTGGGAGTCGGCTACTTTTTTGTCGGAAGCATCGACTTTCTGAGCACGCTTGCGTTCCACGGAATGGGGGTTTTTCCCGGGTTTGATACAAACCTTACCTTTCAGCTGCAGATGGTTGCCAGGTTTCTGAAAGGTGCTTCTTTCCTGGTAGCTCCGTTATTTTTGATGCTTGCTGGAGAGAATCAGGAAAAGAATGTTGAAACCCTTGAGAATGCAGTTTTTGCCTGGAAAGCTTTTCTCGTATACGCAGTAATTACCGTTACCTTTCTGGTTTCAATTTTCTTTTTCCAGAATTTTCCGGACCTTTATATACAGGGCTCAGGATTTACTCAATTCAAAGTAACAAGCGGATACTTAATTTCTTTAATGCTTCTGTGCTCACTTTTCCTTCTCTACATAGTAAGGGATAGATTCGAAGAAAAAGTTTTCAGATTGATCTCAATATCCATAGTCCTGACAGTTTTTGCGGAACTTTCTTTTGCACTCAACAGCCAGATAGACGAAGTTCCGGGCGCCATAGGCCTCTTCTTTAAATTTTTGTCTTTTTACCTGATCTATAAAGCAATTGTAGATATTGGATTTGAAGAACCTTGCAGTCTGCTCTTCAGGGAGCTTAAACACCGGGAAGAGGATTTCAGGCAGAAAGCTGTTTTCCTTGGGGACGAGTACACTCATATTTGCAGAATGATAGGCAGGAAATATCTGACCGAGAATCGAAACCCTGGGGAAGAAGGCGATCCGGAAGACAATCCAGATAGTTATCACTCCTTTATGAAAAATCTCCAGGGAATCGGATTTCAGTTTGATAAGGACTTTAAACTCATCTTCATACACGGACCTGTTGAGGAAATGACAGGCTACCCAAGGCAGAATTTTCTTTCCGGAAAAGTCAACTGGCAGGATATAGTCATACCTGAAGATAGTCCTGTAATTTTTAAAAAAAGGGAGAAGTTAAAGTTAAACCCGAACTTCATTGTCGAAAGTGAATACCGGATACGGAACAAAGACGGGGAGACAAAGTGGGTCAGGGAAATCATCCAGAGAATCTCTGGAGAAACTGAAGGTTCAGGAAAGTTTCAGGGGCTGGTTTATGATATTACTGAACGCAAAATGGCTGAGGAGACTCTGGAGAAAATAGACAGGATTCGGGTAAAAGAAGTACATCACCGGATAAAAAATAATCTTCAGGTAATCTCATCCCTGCTCAGCCTGCAGGCAGAAAAATTCGAAGATAAAGAGGTAATTGAAGCTTTCAGAGAGAGCCAGAACCGTGTTTCATCTATAGCAATGATCCACGAAGAACTTCATGAGAGTGAAAACACGGAAGCCCTTGATTTTGCAGATTATCTGAGGAAACTAACTGCAGATCTTTTCAGTTCATATAACGTAGGAAACAGAAACATCAGCCTCAAACTGAACCTTGAACAGGTTTATCTGGGCATGGATACCGCAATCCCCCTGGGAATTATTGTAAACGAGCTGGTTTCAAATTCTCTGAAGCATGCTTTTCCAGCCGGAAGTGAAGGCGAAATCAATATAAACTTTTGTAGAACTGACACATTTACCTCAAAATACGGTATCTCAGGCCCGAACAAAGGCTGTCCAGATGGTGAGAACTGCACGAACGATGAGGGCTGCACGGATGGTGACGGCTGTCCATCTGGCAAGGATTGTACAAATAGTGGTAGTTTCCGTTACATACTTACAGTAACAGATAATGGGAGAGGAATTCCTGAAGAAATTGATTTTCAAAATACCGACTCTCTGGGCCTCCAGCTTGTAAACATTCTTGTTGAACAGATAGAAGGCTGTATAGAGCTTAAACGGAGTGAAGGAACAGGATACGTTATCCGTTTCAGTAACGAAGGAAATAAAAATTAAGATATTTTAAGATGAGAATTCGGATATTTAAAATAAAACTTAAATATCTCTAAATGTCTGAATCATCTGAAATATATTCCGAAATTTATTCCAAATAACCTTTACTCTGGATAACTTTATTCTTTTGAACTCTTCTAATTTTTTCTTTTTTCCCGGCTCCCATTCCTAAAAACTTAAGATTCGGAAAGACCTGTCCATCCCAGGTCTTTCATTTTCACAAAGTCGTTTTCTTTTACCTTAGCAACATAAAAAGTCCCCTCGTCGAGATAATTAAGATCGGAACCCTCAACTCTTTTTACATCAGATACTTCTATATTATATACGGTTCCATAGTAGGCGATTATTAACTCTGAGGGAGTTGGCGCTTTGATAAACTTAATGTTCCCCTCTTCATACCACTGATCCCACGGAGTTTTTCCTTCAGGTATCCGATATTTTATTTCTTTATTGTTCCCTTCCGCTTCTTCTGTAGAATTTCCTTCGGCTTCCGTAGTGTTTTCGGAATTCTCAGTTTCTCTTTCGGCAGGTTTCTGGGCAAGTTCGTCCCATTGCCCATCGATTATGGCAGAGGTTACATTCCTGTCGGAGATGGTGACTTCTATCCTGTGGGGAGTGAGAGCTTCAGTTACGACCTGGTCTGTCCGGTTTCCGTAGCCACCATGGCTGCTTGTAAAGTTATAAGTCAGAATATGTTGTTCCGGAATTGATTCCAAAATTTCATGATTTTCAAGTTTCAGGTCGAAGCCATCAAAACTATATGTAGGAGCGCTTTCTATCCAGGAAACGGCTATTTTTTCGGCTTCTTCAGGCGGAATGGATACGGCATATGCCCGAAGTTTGAGCAGTGCCGAGTCGATCTCCTGAAGTCCTTCAGGCATGTATTCTGAATAATAAGGGTCTACGGTCACGGTTTTTGCCCTATTTTTTTCACTCAGGCTTATTTCCACTATTCCAACGTCTGCGACTACAGGCTGCCCTTCCTGTGGAGTATAGCGGTCTTTCATCTCAAAAAACCCGTTTCTTTCAAACAGGTCGACAAGCTCATTGAAATCGGTTTCATTGAAAGGCCTTTCATATATCTGCCTGAATCTTCCTTCCATGTCAGATGTTGTAAACACGACACTAGTATCGTTTACAGTTAATTCCTGTAATTGCATTTCAGGAAGCGTAAACCCCCCGTAGGTTTTATGGGTTATTGTTGCATTCTCTGAAGTTCCTGATTGTCCTTCAATACATCCGATTGAGAAAGTAAACAGGACGATTAACAGTACGGAAATTCTTTTATTAATCAAATTCCCTCCTTCTTTACCCTTTCAGGCTTGCTGCCTTTAAACTTCTCATTAAAACTGAATCTTTTGTATATTGTTTGGTTTTTATTCAATTTGTTTTTTTTGTTTCAGCTGGAATGTTTCAGCTGGAATATTTCAGTTGGAATATTACTTATTTAGTAACTGTCCCGAAATCGTAACTTTTGATGTGACGCTTCAAGTGGCTGGCTGCAAAGGAAGGAAATTGATCCTGAGGGTCAATTATTATATTTCTCTGGATTTCTGGAAAGATACCTTATTCCGTGCAGGCGGTTATACCTGCTCTTTAAAGAAGATTTACGTAATGACTTCCTGTGCAGTGGTAATATGTAAGCCGGATAACTTGATAAGATTCCTGTTCTCAGTATATAACATATAATCGCTATTGGTCTGGATATATTAGACGCCCGAAAAATCTAGTTGAAAATCACAACATCTACAAAGTTATATAATATATAGAAAAAAAGAAGTCAGATTATAACTTGGCTTTTATATAAAATAAACATTTTCATATATGAAGAAAAATAATATGCTTTATAATCGTTATTGCCTCCAAAAAAGATAGGACGAGATATTTTTGAAAAATGGGTCTCTATTGAGACCATTTTTTAATTTATTGTGGGAGGAGTAAGTATTAAGAGAAGGAGTAGAACTGATATTGCAGAAGAAATTTTAAAAGTAGCGATGCAAGGAGCAAATAAAACTCATATAGTAAATGAGGCAAATGTTAACTTTAATATTGCCTCTAAGTATCTGGAAATGCTGAACAAAAAAGAACTCATTAGGTGTGAAAACGGATCTTTTATTACTACCGATAAGGGAAAGCTTTTCCAGGAAACTGCTAAAAAACTAAAACTTTAAACTCGTTTTTTACTAATTTTTTTATTTTTTGTTAAAGTAGGCCATGTTTTTTCTTCTTAGAGTCTTGGTCGCATCTTTAGTGTTGGCATGTGTTTTTTTGCATAGATCAAGTAGTTGTCAGCTCGTATATATGTAAAAATAATAGTCATCAATTAAAGGCGATTTTTCAGGAATTTGTTCGTCACGCCCAGAAGAGATGGCTATTATCCTTCTTTCGTTTAACTCAGTAATTCTTTCAGACTCGGCCGTTATTATTACCAGCGGCCACGGCCACGGAATTTGTTGAAGCCGTGTCCGAAGCGACCGCGGAATCCATCGAAGCCAAATCTACCAAAGCCTCCGCAGCCTCCTCCGCAGCCTCCTCCGCAGCCTCCTCCGCAGCCGCCAAAGCCGCCACAGCCGCCGTCAAAACCACCAAGACCGCAGCCGCCAAAACCACCACAGCCGCCGCCGCAGCCATCAAATATTCCTCTTCCAAAGAGTCCAAATCCCATTGTATTTTCCTCCATAGTTTTACTTGTTTTTTTATATTCGTCTTTTATTTTATTTTCTTAATTATCTCGCTGACCATTAGCAGCTTGACAATCCCAACATTAACCGCTTAAAATATAAACATACTTATAAATAGAAATATATAAAAGTGATATTATTATTAAAAAGGTGATTTTAAAAGGATTGATTTAAAAAATAAAAGTTATAAAAGGTTCAATAAGAAAAGCACCGGGTAATAATGGTCAGCTGTGAAAATAAAGGTTTAGAAACTCTTATTGTTTCTGTCATAAATAGCTTATTAAGAAAGGCAATTGAAAAATTGGAGATCTTCTCTAATGACATGCAAAGAAGAAAGGCAGAAGGGGAAACTAAATATCGGATAGGGCGGCAGATTTTCAGGTCTGCCTCCTAAACACCTCCGATATTTATC
>CAYSZA010000152.1:0-7067 GCA_964435275.1 uncultured Methanosarcinales archaeon
CGCTCAAGAGGGCTTATTTTAAGTCAATAAAGATTACTCTTTTCAATTCGCTCAGGAAGGCTGCCTTACAGACAGAGTTTCTGATCCACGTTGCTTGTAATAAGCTGATTCTTAATTTTGAATTTGTAATGGCAACGAGCAGGGTTTTACTCGCTGCCGAATTGAGCTTTAAAAAAAGAAAAGTTCTGGATTTTTAATTGGGACGTGGTCCCAGTATGTACTGGTTTTCGTTTTTATGCTTTCTGTCTTCTGCTAAGGTCATACATCTGCACTTTCTTCATTTTTGCAAGGTTGAGTACTCTTTCAAGTTCATCATCCTCAAGGTGCCGGGCTTCGATATAGCCATTGTCTACGGCTTCGTTGAAGATTTCGTACCCTATGGCTGAACGGGCAAGGACTGTAGTCCAGCCTCTGGGGCTTCCAACCCCTCCGAAGGAAATATCGGAATTTTCCGCAGTAAGGTCCGTGCAGAACTTGCAGGAAGAACTCCGATACTCATCAAATTCGCTGAGGTTGAAGACATGTTCCTTTCCATCCTTCAGAGTGACCTCAAATTTTCCTCTCCGGATTTTCATAGCATCTACATTTTCCAGCATAATTCCGTAGCTTTCCAGTACTGCTTTGATTCCCTCATAGGAGAAAGTGTCCATACAAAAGAGTCCAAGTTTGAGAACTTTTGCTCTCATAAAAAGGTGCAGGAAACCGAAAGAACTTTTCTGCATTTTAGTAACAGCATCGATATTACAGCTTGTCCCTACAAAAGCAATGCTGTTCATTCCCTGTTTAATTGCACTCATAAGGGCTTCAAGGGTCATGGAATGCGAATAAATGCTGCCGCTACTCTCAAGAATCTCTTCCCTGGTTTTCGCAACTATCGGTACGGGTTTCCAGGGTTCTTCTTTTGAGCGGATTGTGACTACAGCGCAATCAATTAATCCTTCGTCCAGGGCGTACAGGAGAAGCGAGGTCACAACTCCTCCGTCCTGGCCCCTTATTTCGGGAATGGCAGATCTTGCTGCGTATGCGTACCGGAAACATCCTATAAGCCCTTCTTCTGTGGTTATGGTTCTTGGACACTGGTAGTAACAGACCCCGCAGGCTTTGCAGGGACCGACCAGTTTTGGTACGCCATCTTCGATAGTTATGTACTCACAGCTTGCTGCACAGGCCCCGCAGAGAGTACAGATGCCCGGTTTTATAATATCTTTCCTCAGTTTTCCAAAGGAGATTTTTTCTTTTTCACTAAGACTTCTCTTGAGTCGGATTACGCTTTTCTCCAGCACATCGAACTTCTGTTTGCATTCGGGACTGCAGAAATAATAGTTTTTCCCTCCATAGTCCGAAACATATTGAGTATTGTCAGGTATAATTTTCTTGCAGATAGGATCAAGTGGCATAAAGTACCTCCGATGCAGGCTTATGTGAGAATTTCAAGAAATGCCCAATCAGGCTCGCCCATTTTTCAGGAGTGACTTCAGTGCAAGCCTTAAATGATTATTATTATATTCATTAAGTATATATTATATACAGCTTTTTATAGTTTTGTCATTTATAATTTACGTTCTTTATAATTATGTGTTGTCTTTGTTCTTATGGGCGTTTATCGGAATTATGCTGGAAAATGTTACTATAAAGTCCGAGATATTCTAACAAGATATGTTTGAAACAAACTTAAAGACAGTGCTAAAAAAGTAGTGGAAAGTAAGTAATAGAAGAAAAATTCGATCTGAGCGCAGGCAGGTAAATAGAAACAATTATTGTTGTCGGGTAGAGTGAAGATAAAGAAAGGCTGAAACTGGAGACAGCCTGGATCTCGCTGAATTCTCCATCTGAATATTTTAGCAAAGGTTATTATAGGCTTTTGTTAATCTTTCTTTAACTTTTGATTAATCATGTTCCTTTCAGGCATTTTTAGGGCTCTGGAGAAGCAATATTTCAGAAGTATTTTGATGCCAAATGTGGTTCTTGAGTCTTAAATCCGATCCATTTTAACTGATTTCAGCTAAGTTTGAATAATCTTCAAATATACCTTAATTGTCTTCAGATTAAGCCTGCAAATAATTTGTCTTAAATTACATTTATATACAGACCCTCAGGAAGGAATTAAAAAATGGCTCTGAAACCCAGAATTACAGAATCCCCTCAGGTTCGTTTGATTGATCTTAAATCAAAGCCCTTCTTTATTGTAGCTTCTGTAGAAGTCGGAAATACCACAACCAAATCTATTCTTACGGCTACCAATATGGATACTGGAAGGACCCATATAATAAATAAAGTTGTACGGATGACAAGAGATGTTCGCCCCCCGAGACCCGGAGAAGCCGTATTCGGGAAGACACTTACAGGCGTTGAACTCACTCGAGAGGCTGTTGCAGAACTGGTACGCAGCACCCTAACCGAATCAATGGAAAAAGCGAATCTGGACATAAAAACTGATCTGAACTTTGTGGTTCGTTCCACTGGTGTCGTTGCAGGTTTTGATTCTCCGGACGAAGTAGGTGAATTTATCAAAGCTTTAGCCGACGGCTGCCTGATGGCAGGGGTTCCGCCAAAAAATATGACACCTCCAATGTCCATTTCAAATATCTCTAAAAAGCTCCAGAAATACAGCAAACTTGAACAGGTGATCTTTGACGGGGCTGTCGCAAGCGTAACGCCCCCAATAGGATCAACTGGTGTTGAAATCGTTGCAAATGAAATGGAAGGAGAACTTGCAACAGCAGGGATTAAGGAAGCGGCCAAACTTACAGATGTTGATTTCAGGAATCCCTGTATCTCGATCGACTTCGGAACAACCCTTGACGGCAGGATCACAAGCACTGATCAGCCGTACGCAAAAACAATAGGAAATTTCTGCGGATATGCCGGAGCAATTCCTGATGCCATTATCCGGGGTTCAAAGATAGTAGATTCAAAAGTAGGAACTGCCCTCGAAGTCTTTGAGAAACAGAAACCGCCTTCTTTCCTTACCTTGAAGATGAAGGGTAAAGCGATTGAAGCGTATGCAAAGCGTATTCATGAGCTTATCATTATAGAAAAAGTCCCAAGGGACAGAAAGAGATATGGAAGCGTGCCCGTAAGGCCGGACGCAGCTGAGCAGATAGGCGTAACGCTTATTGGCTGCGATGTAGGAGAAAACGGCTCGGATATGGGCAAGCTCAGTGCTATAGGAATGGAGATCTGTAAGACTCACGGACTTCCGGTTGTCTACGCGGTCATTGACGAGGTTATGGCAGGTGTGGTCTGCAGGCTGATTAAGGTAGCAAAGGAAGAAAGGCTTGTTTTTGAGGACACAACTATAGGAATTACCGGCAGGGCAGGTATTACAGGGAATAAGCCCAAACTGATCCTTAATTGCCTGGAAGAACTGAATCTTGCTCCGAAAATAGACGAGAGGGTAGTCTTTGTAGATGACGGACTTGCCAGGGGTGCAGCCGTAATGGCTCGATGCATGAATTCCCTGGGGTCGCCGCAAACCCCTCTAGGTGGCAGGCATGGTGGGAAATGTATCCTTGCCCAGAGGATAAAGTTGCAGAATAAATAATACTGAAATAGTTATAGAAAACCGGGAAATCCATAAAATGTTTGATATGTAGTGAAAATAGAAATATTAAAAGAGAAGATTTTTAAAATGCAGGAACAGGAATTAACCTCCTGCTCCTCCACCACCGGCTTTCCCGAGGTCGAAACCCTGCATTGTTTCTCTTTCTTTTCTGAATCTTTCTTTCAGTTCCTCAGCAGTGAACTCTCTTTCTTCTTTCTTTTCTTTAGCTTTAATCTCAGTTGGTTCCAGGGTTTCTTCCCTGTACCAGAGGTCCGTGCTGTCAAGCAGAACCCACACTTTCCCCTGCTCATCCTTTTTTATCTCAGTCACGCGGCTGACCGTATCACTGTTTACGTATTTGACAGTGTCTCCCACGCTAATGGGTTTCATATTCCGCCCTACCGCTGTGATTACTTCAGCACCAGCCATGCTCCACCTCGAAGGCTTTCAGGACACTGATATTTCAGGCCTGTAAGTCCTTTCTTATAATTTTACTGCTTATAGGTTATCCAGGCCCTCTAATAAAGTTTGTGTGGATCGACCTCTCCTTAAAACTATTCTCTAAAAAGTTTTAAGGAGAGTTTCAGGGAACTCATGCACACAATTTTTGATAAAACTTTTTTCTAAAAAGTTTTAAGGAGAGTTTCAGGGAACTCATGCACACAATTTTTGATAAAACTTTTTTCTAAAAAGTTTTAAGCGGAGCTTTTTTCAGAGAATTCTAGGATTCAAAAAATATAGAATTGGTCTATTTTACATTCTTCTATCTTTTTAACCTTGGTTAATCTCCATCCTGAGATCTCCCATCAGGGCAACTCTTTCGGCAAAAGCATTGTGCCTGTGGATACTTTCCTCATTGGTCTGTTTGATGGTGATTACTGCATTATCAGGAAGGTCCGGGAATTCTTTTACTATATTGTCTGCCATGGCCCTTACGCAGTCTTCTACGAATTTGGGGTTCATATGAGCAGTTTCTACAACGACTTTTTCATCTGAACGTTTCAAGACCTCATACACGCTGGAACTCATAGAGCGCTCAATGATGTTGATGATACTTTCGAGGGAAACATCGAAATCGTGTGCTACCTTGATTGAGATAATGCCTCTTCCGCGCTGATTATGGGTAGCCATGGGAACTCTTTCCAGGAACTTTATTATTGTGTCCCTGTCAACTCCGAGTTCGGAAAGCTCATTGGCAGCTTTATCTCGCATAATCTCCTGGGCGCAGGGACAGGCTGTCATTCCTACAACCTCGGCACCTATAAGCTTTTTTACATCAAAGTAGTCTTCGTTACCTTCTCCCCTTACGGCAGATGCTTCGGCGAAGATATTTACAACTTCCTGGCATTTGATTCCGGTTGACGGGGAAGCACGCCTGATCATATATTCGCTTTTCATCCGAACTTCTGCCTGGTTGGCGTACTCGTGCCTGCCAAGCAGGTTATGTGCGATATCGCTGCAAAGCTGCTCAATTTCATACACGGGTGTACTGAGTACCTTTTCAAGCACTTCGTCTACAGCTTCGAAGTTCCTTGAGAGGTTTGCTCCTTTTCGATCGGAGGGCAGGTCAACAAAAACGTCAAAAGTTGATATCAGTACGATAGGACGTTTGTCTTTTCGCTTGATCTCAACGAGTTTCTTCATGTTTGTTACCCCGACACGGGTAAGGTTTATAGCTATGCTTGGTTTGCTGGCCTGGACGTCCGGGAGGTTGAAAGTACAATGTTCCATAATTAACCAGATCCATGAAAAGATGAGTGTTTGATTTGTAGAACGAACCTTGACGAATACGTAATTTTATTCCACTTGGAAAAATATAACGACCATAAGGAGTTATAGCATGTAAAGTTTGTGCTTTCCAGATTCTTTTTTCCAAAAGTACAATAAAACTTAAATTTCAAAAGTGCCCAAAACCCATTTCCTGAAACTTATTTTGGACTGCATTTCTAACAAGATATAATTATTTAAATATTTCCCATTTTGCCAACAATATGGAAAAATTTAGTTTATATATCCTTCTCAAATTAAGGGGAATTTTGCATAAACCAATAACTACAGGCAACATCCTGAAGAAAGATTTTATATACTTTAAAACTTAATCAGTGTCTAGCAATACATTTGCGAGGTGACCTTTATGTCCAACACAAGAAATTTTGTTTTACGAGACGAAGAAGGCAATGAGCACGGAGTTTTCACTGGAAAACAGCCTCGGCAGGCTGCCCTGAAAGCTGCAAACCGGGGCGCCGGGACTAAATCCAAACCGGATATCATCCGCCTCAGAGAACGCGGGACAAAGAAGGTGCACGTTTTCAAGGCATGGAAGGAACTTGTCGAAGCCCCTAAAAACAGGCCTGACTGGATGCCTGAGAAAATCAGCAAGCCCTTTGTCAAGAAAGAAAAAATAGAAAAAATCGAATAAACCTAATTTTTTCTCACATGCCCTGAAAATCGGGGTTCTTTCTTTTTCTTTAATATCCAGATACAGAATTAGCCTGGACTGGTCTTTAATTTTTGATACTATCCGGGCTGGCTTATTTCCAGTACTTTTTCGAGAGTAATCATATTATTTTCATTTTGTACATCCCTCTTCGGGTTTTATCCGTACCCTTAACGATAGTTTTAAAAACAGATTTTCTGATTCCTACATCATGGAACTGAAGAGAGAGAACGTGCTCATTGAAGCCCTGCCCTATATGCAGGAGTTCTATGACTCAATCATGGTTATCAAAGTGGGCGGGAATGCAATGGTTAGCGCCCAGATCATGGAGGATATCATAAAAGATGTCGTGCTCCTGCGCTATGTGGGAATCAAACCTGTTATTGTACACGGGGGAGGGCCCGAGATTACGGAAAAAATGGAGCGTATGGGCAAAAAGGCTGAGTTTTTCCAGGGTTTACGTATTACAGACGACGAGACCATGGAGATTGCCAGAATGGTGCTAGTCGGGAACATCAATACCAAAATCGTATCCCTTATCGGGGTCTGCGGAGGAAAAGGAATAGGGCTTACCGGTCACGATGGAAGAATGATCCTCGGCCATAAACAGGCTGCAAAGAAGGTAGTAATTAACGGTATTGAGACTGAAGTCGATATTGGTTGGGTTGGGGAGAGTGAGGTCATCAATCCTGACATCCTTCATATAGTGCTTGAGAGCGGTTACATTCCAGTCATTTCTCCTATTGCTGTGGATGCGAAGGGCAATGCCCTGAATATTAATGCCGATATAGTAGCAGGCGACATCGCTGCCGCTCTTCACGCCAAAAAGCTTATTCTGATGACTGACGTCTCGGGCCTGCTCAGAAATATAAATGATCCAGGTAGTCGCATTTCCCGTGTAACTCTGGAAGATATCGAGCCTCTCATCGCTGAGGGTATTATACAGGGAGGTATGATCCCAAAACTCAAAGGTGCAGCAGTCGCAGTAAAAAACGGCGTTGAAAGAGCCCATATAATAAATGGAAGCGTTTCTCATTCCATGCTTCTTGAACTCTTTACCGATTGCGGAGTCGGAACTATGGTCTG
>CAYSZA010000153.1:0-7044 GCA_964435275.1 uncultured Methanosarcinales archaeon
AAAAGAAGAACTGACATAAAATAAACGTTAAAAGGAGAGTCAGAATAAAGCTAATATTACTGTTTTTTTGCAGCGGCTGCAAGTTGCTCTCCAAGCTTTCTGCACCTAACCAGTTCTTTTTCATATGGCCTGTACTTTACCTGCAGTCCGGGCTCAAGTACTTCGATTCCTGCACTCTTCAGTTCTTGCTCTATGATTTTTACCGCGCCCCCTCCCCAGCCGTAGGATCCGAACGCCATAGCTTTTTTCTTCTGGGGGCGCAGGCCTTTGAGGTATACCAGAAAGTCCCCGACCGTTGGAAAGAGCCCATTGTTAAGGGTTGGCGAGCCTATTGCAAAGGCTGCAGCATCAAGCAGCTCTTTCATAATCTGACTCCTGGAATTTTTCCGGAGATTAAGCAGTTTCGTCTCTACCCCGGCAGCTCGGACAGTCTCGACAATCTCGTTTGCCATTTCTTCTGTACTGCCCCACATTGTATCGTATATCACAAGTACTTTCTCTTCTACCTCTCCGCTGGCCCATGATTTATAAGCCTTAAGGATTTTCTCCAGATCCTGTTTCCATATGATCCCATGAGAAGGAGCTATCTGCAGGGGTTCTATTCCCAGCTCGGTCAACAACCCAAGATAACGAAGAAGAGGCATATGGAAGGGCATGAGAATGTTTGCGTAATACTCGGCTGCATCTGGCAGAGCATCTCCCACTTCGAAGTCATATCTTTTTGAGGTCGCTATGTGCTGCCCGAAGCCGTCGTTTGAGAAGAGTATCCTGTCTTCTGTCAGGAAAGTTTCCATACTGTCAGGCCAGTGCAGCATTGTAGCTTCCAGGAATACAAGGGTTTTGCCCCCCAGATCAAGTTGGTCCCCTGTTTTTACAATCCCGATGTCCCAGTTTTCACTGCCCGAATCTCTGAAGTAGCCATTAAGGATATCGATACCCCTTCTTGTAATAAGAATTTTGGCATCTGTTTGTTTTTTAAGTTCAACCAGAGCCCCTGAGTGATCAGGTTCTAGGTGGTTCATTATAATATAGTTGAGTTTTGAAGGGTCGATAAGTTTACTGATGCGCTTAATCATCTCTCCTGTAAAAGGCGCCTTTACAGTATCTATGAGAGCATTCTTTTCTTCTCCGGTAACTAGGTAAGAATTGTAGGTCGTTCCTCCAGGAGTGGTAAACCCATGAAAGTCCCTGCCGTTCCAGTCGACTGCTCCTACCCAGTATACACCCTTGGAGAGTTCTGTAACTCCACCTGTTTCTTCCACATCCATATACTCAGCTCGTCTGGCTTCTCAGGTCTGCATCCGGAAACTAGTGATCTCTTCAAGGAAGCTATCAATTAACTCGTAATGGCCTCTCTCGTAGCCTGCCAGCATTTCGAAGAACTTTCTCAGATCTTCGTCCCCAGCTCTTTTTGCAACTTCCGAATAGAAATCCTCGCTTTTTCTCTCGTGCCTCATGGCTGCAAGAAGAATGCCTGCATCTCCAAGCGTAACCTCTCCGCCTTTTATTCGACCTATATCAAATTCAGGGGTGAAAGACTGGCCGCTGGGAATTTCCGTACTCGTTACGGGCAGTTTTTTCTTATCACGGTATTCTTCAAGGTAGCCAAGATGCTTTACCTCTTCATTTGCCAGGTGTTCATAGAGCTCCTTAAATTTCGGGTTGTCCATTAAAGCAACTCTACTCAGGTAGAAATCTCTTGCTTCTTTCTCTCTTTCAATTGCCAGGGCTACTGCTTCTTCAATTCCTTTAAGATTTTTTACTTCCTCGATTACATTTTGATATGCGCTTTTCATACCTCTTACCCCCTCTCGAATCTTATATTTTCAGATTTTCCCATTTTTACAGTTTTTACTCCTCGGTTTCTGCCTTAGCTTTTGACTTCTTCTTTCTTTCTTTCACTTTCACGATTATATCTTCAGAGGGCCGCTCAAGCCCGAATATATCATAAATTTCATAGGGATTTGCAAGCACCGTGATGTTTTCCATCTGTGCAAGTTTTTCGGAGTTTGTAACATCTACTTCCCGCATGGTGAGCTCAAAAGCTCTGCCACTGGGTGCAGCAGTTTTTACACTCCCCCGTTTCTGGTCTACAGGCATAATAAATATAGGTGTTTCTCCTTTTGCAGTCTGGGAAACTGCATTTGTAACGAGGGTATCAGCAATCCCGTACACGATCTTTGCCACTGTATTAGCAGTCGCAGGTGCAATCAGCAGGAAATCGTAGTATCCCATCTGTAACGGGCCTGCAATGAAAGGGGAGTTAGGGCCTGCATCGACCTTGAAATTCGGGAAATCATTCTGGATCTTGTCCCACAGGTGGTACCATTTCATTACGGTCTCGCCCTCTTTGGAGAGGAAAACCATTGCTTCAACACCTGTTCGATTCTTTATGTCTACCAGAATGCTGTAAGTTTCAATCATCTGGTCTCCCGAACCTGTTATTCCCCATGCTATTCGTTTAATTTTCTTGTTTAAAGGCTCTACCAAAATAATTCCTCCTTAACTCTGTCAAATTATGGTCTTATTTCTCTTCACAATTAACATAAATTTTAAAGGCTCTGTCCTTCCAGAGCCTATAAAGTTATTTGCCTTCTTCTTTTGGCGTTTGAGATGGCTGGGATTCGGATTCCGTTCCTGAAGAAGCTCTTCTTACAAGCTGAGCTGTCTGGACAAGCTTTTTCACGGTCCTTCTAAGGCTTCTTAAACCTTCGGAATCTTCGGACACTCCTTCCTCACCTTTATCTTTGGACCAGAATGTTCCTCCCAGGTTAGCTCCGAAAGACCCTCCTCCCACAGGTATCATTTCGTTGATCACATAAAAATTCAGGATAGTCTGGATTGCCGGTTCCTGTCCGCCTATCCTGTCTCCTCCGTCTGCGATACCCATCCCTACTTTATTCAAAAAAATCTTCGGGTTTTTGGCAACTACGGCTCTGCACCTATCCATTATTGTTTTGGTCTGTGCACTCAATGTTCCCTGATACACCGGAGTTCCGATTATCCAAGCGTCCGCCCAGATCATTTTGTCATAGAGCTCGGCTGAGATATCATCCTTATGTATGCAGCCTTCCTTTGTTCTTATACAGAAGTCACAGTGGATGCAAAAGTTCAGCCTTTTTCCTTTGGCAGAAAAATAATCGGTTTCTGCGCCATATTTCTCCTCTGCAATCTTCAGCGCTTCCCGGACCAGAAAATCAGTCGCCATATTCCTGGGACTTCCGGATATTCCGAGAATCCTTATCGGTTTGGCTTCGGTTTCTTGCATGTCCCCTCCGAATTACATGTAAAAATTACGTATATAATTGAATATATCTGTATGCGCTGATATGCCTTTAGGGCAAATAATTTTATGCGTAAATAGTTTTATATTCTAATTTTTTAATTATTGTTTTTACTCCTTAATTCTTCTGTAAACGATATCAGAGGAGGTAACAAGATCATTGTTCAAGTCTCCAGGGCAAGATTTCTTTTCTTTTCATGATCAATGGCCATCTCAATTAAGGATATATTGAAATCTCTTTACCGAAAAGTTAATCTACAGGATCCTTGAAACGCCGAATCTTTGTAAGTTCTGAAAACTGGAAGGGTCTGAGATTCCATGAAAACTGGTTCTGAGGCCGCAATGCATAAAAGGGACTAAAGAACAGGTATTGAGCGGTCTGAAACAAAAGTGCAGTTTGAAACAAAAAGGGCATTAAACGAAACGCTGTTAATAAATGTCCAGAAAAGCCACATATTCGTTAGTATAAAATTATGGAAACTTAGAAGTTCACTGCAAACAGTCAACTTTTAAGTCCTGATCTTAGCATATTCAGAAAATAAATTGGATTAAACCTCAGTTATAAAACTGAGAGTTTTCCAATTAATTAAGTTCCTTATCCACAGTTTTCAATTCTGTTATCTTGAATATTTACATTAGTTTCTTTTGTGTTTAAGCGTACTACTGCAGGGGAAGGCAAGTCATGGAAATAGTTGCCAGAGGCTTTTATGTTCTTAAGGGTTCCCTGTAATTCCAAACCTGCGTATCCACCGCCGGATGTAGTACATTCATTGTTTGTCATTATTCCATCGGTAACGGAATCAAACCGAACAGACGAATTAGTTCGGTTAATAAATTTAGAGTTCTTAACTGTAATGCCATTTACATGATAGGCGTATACACCATCGTGACCACATTTGTTTACAGTTACCGTATCGATCATAACGTTGCTGGATTTTGAAATAAGCATGGCATCGTTACATCCGTTCTGGAATGTAACATTCTTAATTGTCAGACCATCTACGCCTATTAAAGTTGCCATATTGTAGGAGGAAGTTCCAAGCCTGACGTTAGGATAATAGTCTGACTGACTGCCATCAACAGTAAAGCCTTTGATTGTAACATCGCTTGCAGAATTACCTTTAATCATAATCATGGCTTTCTTTTCTGCAATACTGCTCTCGCGACTTCCCCAGAGAGGTAATCCTTTAGCGAGCTTAATTGTTACACTTGAATCTCCTTCAAGGACTGTACTGCTGCCGATTCTGAGAGAATCACTTATATCATATGTGAATGGACCTTTAAGGTGGACAGTTGTGCCTGGGTTCTGTGCGGCAAATTCAAGAGCCTGGTTAATCTCGACGTCGTCGGCTTTTCCATCAACATTATAGTCTCCACTTCCGTCTCCTGCAACAGTTACTACCTTTGAACTCTGTGTACTCGCAGCGCCTAAAGCAGCCGGTACGGTTGTTAAAATAAGGCATGTTACCAGGAATAGGGTTCCTAGTTGTCTTTTTAGCATCGTATCACCTTTGGGTTGGATTTTTATAGGGATTTAAGTGAAATCAAAAAACATACAGTAAGGTACTTCTTTCCCAAATTTTACTCAAAATTCCATATTACGTACTCGTAATACTTACTTTTCCGAACTAATCTAATCAGGTAGGGATTTTCGAATTCTTTAACAGAATTCCCTGATCAGGTCGGCTCTATACGGGTATGATTCCTATTACGTCTGCGTAATATTTTTCGAACCTATCCAATTCGGTTCTTGCGGTTTAGTGGGGCGGACACGTTGCACACAGAGTCTCCACTCTCCAATCACCTGTAGGGATCAGTCACTGGAGGTGGCCGGAAACTAGAAGTTTTGGATTCTACAAATCAAGACTTGCAACTGACCATAGGATAATATCCTTCTGGTCAATACCTTCTGTTTGTTTTATCACGGCCTTTTGCCACAGGTCAACTCTCCTTTTTTAAAAAGCTTTCATTCACCATTGTTGAATTCCTGAGTTGACACACTTGCTTATGCGATCCTGATATAAATATTTTTGGTATTTTGATAAATAAATTTAAACAGTATGTCATTATTTCGGAATGATGTAGATATTTAAGAGGATAAGCAAGTAAAATTTATGAAGGTTACATAATAAAATATTAAATTATCACCATAAGGATAAGCTCGTAATTTAAAAAATAAGTGTAAAGAAAGGACAACTAGGTCCTCTAAAAATAACTCAGAATAAACATAGAAAGTAAACTTATAAGTGTACTGTATAACTTAAAAACGCATTTGGAAGCCCGGCTGCCCGTAAAAATAAAAGACCTGGGCATTACTCTGGAGTTTCTAGTTCTCTGTTCACCCGGCCTCCATACAGTTAGATGTACGCTGAAAAATGTGAAGAAAAGCTTTTGAAGAAATTACTCCATTGGTCATCGGTTAAGGAATTTCCTTGCCAAAAGCTATCGATTTTGCATTAGAAACCACCTTCTATTTTGGCCTGTTTACGTGAAATCAATGCCCCGTTCCATCTCACAACTTATTAAAATATTTAGCAAGCATTGTGGAAATGGACGTAATTTGTCATAATTCCTCACTTAACTGAAGACGCATGAACTAGAATTATGTTAATTTGTGTTTCTATGATAAACCAGAAGAGATTCAGGCTTTATTAACGGCAGACGGTGGGGGAAAAATGAAAGGTAGATTATTTTCGATATCATTAGTTCTTATACTCTTGATTCTGGTATCGATGGCGGTTTCAGCCGAATAGTATGTGAAAATTGGCAATGGATCTGAACCCGTTATCGATGTTGATAAAGTAGTATGGGTAGATGATGGTACTATTCGTGTTTATGACCTGACGACTAAAGAAGAGACTGTGGTTCGTTCTTCTGCAGCATCTCATCCAGCAATTTCAGGCGATAAATTAGTGTGGCATGATGAGAGTAATGGAGTGCCAAGGCTTACTGTGTACGATATCAGTACTGGGGCAAGGTCTTACATTACAAAAGATATAGACAACAGGAGCATTCCGGCTATTTATGGAAACAGGATTGTATGGAGTGCAAATTCCAGTGTTTACATGCGTGATATATCTACATCCACGCAGACTAAAATCGCAATTGGAGACAATCTTGACATTTACGGTAACAGGATCACATATGACTCATATCTGCTGATGACACTCCTCAGGTTTACGTATACGATATTGCCACTAAAGAAGCAGTAGATGTCAGCCAGTATGGCGACAATATGTTTTCACACATTTATGGCGACAAAATCATATGGTCGGACTTCTACAACAGGCTGGGCAATATTCGCATGTACGATTTTGCTACTGGGCAACAGATAGAAGTCACAACAGGTGATGATATGACTGGCTACGATACCGGTGGTCCTTCCGACATAGATGGCAAAAGGATTGTGTATTTGAAACATAATAACCCTGCAAACACCGAGTCAGGTAACCTGTACGTGTACGAAATAGATACCGGGAAGAGCAAACAATTGACATATAGCAACACTGCACAAACCCCAGCTATATCCGGCAATGTCGTAGTGTGGTCTGACTCTGGAAGTATCTATATGTTAAACTAGCGACATTAAATGTTCCTGCAAGGAGTAGGGTCGTAAAAGCGAGTTCCTGAGAATTGGATTTCGGCGGAAATATTTCAATTCTCTTCTGCTAATTTGAATCCCACGGCAAGTTCACTCACGCCGATTTTTCATACTTTATTTTTTATTTTCATTATCTCTTGTTCGATATCCGCAGGTAGTA
>CAYSZA010000154.1:0-7034 GCA_964435275.1 uncultured Methanosarcinales archaeon
CTTCCGCATATTCAAGGACAGATTTAGGAATCTCCGGAGAGTCATCCTATAACACAAGCACTGGCTTTAAGAAAGCTTACATCTCAATTTCTTTGCTGAATGCATGTTTTAACCCTTATAGCATTTGAGAAAATGGCTGTAACGGATTTAGGTTGGTTCTCATTTAAGGCGCTTATTTCTAGAGAGTTGAGAGAAAAGAAGGAAGATTAAAACTTAGTTTTAGTGGTCAAAAAATTTCATTTCAATAAAATGATATATTACCAAATGCTCTAAATGCCCCGAAACACTTACCATATTCTTTCCTGGTCTGCAGTATGATCCCTGATGCTCTCCCCACGTTTCCCCTTTTCCCGATTTCCCCCTCGTTTCCTGCTGTGGATATAAAACCCAAAATGCTCACCCTGTGCACAGAAAGGCATGATTTATAAGATGTAAAAATATATTATATATTGCTTAGGGATTTGAAGAGTGCGTTTTACCTGAGGCAGTTAAAGGATTCTGGATTCAGAAGGGTCTTTGGAGAGGTAAGTAATATGGGATTCAATCAAATAGCTGAAAGCGACGAACTGATTCTTGATGAAGCACTGGAAAGGCAGGAAATTCTGGAAACCGTGATTAATAACAGTCCTGTTATGGCTTTTCTCTGGACCCCGGACGAGAAATGGCCTGCGAGATACGTTTCCGAAAACGTAACCCAGCTTGATTACAGCGCAGAGGATTTCCTTACAGGCAGGATAATGTATGCAGATATTGTCCACTCCGAGGATATAGATCGGGTTAGAACGGAACTTACACGATGTTGCGAGACCGGAAAAGATAGTTTTGTACAGCGGTATAGGGTTCTGACCGGGAAGGGAGAAGTCCGCTGGGTCGAGGAAGAAACATTTATCCAGCGTGATGAGAGAGGAAATGTGGCCAATTTTCAGGGAATAGTCAGGGACATTACGCAGGAGCTTAAAAACGAAAAAGCGCTCAGGGATGCGCTTGAAAGCCAGAAAGCCCTGATGGAAAAGCAAAAAGCCCTGCTTGAGCGTCAGAAATCCCTCGAAAATGTAATTAATAACAGTCCGATGGTAGTATTCCTGTGGAAAGCTGAAAAATACTGGCCTACTCTGTACGTGTCTGAGAATGTCAGGCAGTTCGGGTACTCTCCCGAGGACTTCATTTCCGGAAGAGTACTCTATGGAAAGATTATCCATCCCGAAGATCTTCTGCTTGTGGAACTTGAGCTTGAGGAAAACTGTGAAGAAGGAGGAAAGGAGTTCAACCACCAGTACAGGATCCTTACTCAGACCGCTGATGTTCGTTGGGTTGACGAGAAAACTTTCATCCAGCGCAATGAAGAAGGAGAAGTTACTCATTTCCAGGGCATTATAGAGGATATAACCCGAAAGGTTAAAAGAGCCTGAAGCATGAACACCGAAAGCCGGAAAATAAGGGGCAGGTTTCTAGAACCTCTAAATTTGAGACCGGCTGACATCCGTTAAAACCAGTGAAACCGTCAGAAGCCGACCGAAAGTTTGAAACTGATTGAAATCGGCTTTCCAGACCTCCGGGAGACGGGATCTAAGTAACCTCAATTATTTCCTTAGTTATATTTTACACATCAATCCCAATTGAGAGAAAATTAATAAATATTTTTCTTAAGTAAAATAAACAGGTTTTTTAAAAATCACCATACTTTGTCATTATGCTGTGAACTCAATCTTTCTGTTAGCTTTATTACTTTCTTAACAAATAATTATTTATGTTTGAGAGTGTTAAGAAGTATTTGCAGATTTACTCAAACTGTAGGTCTGCAGCCTCTCCCAAATGCTTTGAACATGAGGACCGGAACAAGAATGCTGTGTAATAAGGAGAGATGTGGAAAAGATATGAAAAAGATGTGAAAAAGTATGAAAAAGGGATAAAAAAGGGATAAGAAAAAAAATTGTTCACCAGAAAACTGAAGAGGGTTACATCTCGAAAACGGTTCGGTTAAAGGAGTTTGAAAGAATAAGCGGACCGCTTTCGAGGCCTGGTACCAGGCATGCGAATTTTTTCTGGCTTCTTTTTGCCCTAAATCAGGGAAATATTCAGGTTATCATTAAACTTAGGTTATCATTAAACTTTAAAGTTCATTTTGATTCAGCAGTGTCGCGAATTTTCTGTAAATTCGAAGTCAATTTTTTGTGCACTGTGTGTAAGTTTGTTCTTCCGATATGGAATTTTCTGTCTTGTAACTTCTTGAGATTTGTGATTTTACAGAAAAAACGGCACACTGCCTTTGATCTTGTAAAGCAAAACAATAACTATTGAAACTCGATTTTTTTATAGATCAGAAGGATAACACTCGAATTTACTCAAACACGAGGAAAGAGTTTATTTCTTCCAGGTTTAGCAATAGCTCAACGGCATAATCAAAAATGGAGACTTCAGAAATTTGCTTTTCTGCAATTTCTTCATTTTTTCTCTTTTTTATGTAAATGGGAATGACTGAATGACAAAAAGCGCTCAGATTTCCAAGTGTGTAGTATTTCCTCTTGTTTTCCGGAAAATATTGCCGTTTAAAGTTTAAAGACCTGGTTTATCTGGATGGACCTTATTAAGGCACTCCAGGTGAATTAATTGAAGTGTTTGAGGTAATGAGAGCTATATAATTAATTAAACAAAATATGCATTTTGAAATTGAGTTTCTGAATTGAGATTTCTTCAGGGAAAAAGTACATATGGAAAAAAACAGTTGAATAAAAATGCACGTTATTTATAAATTATAGAGAAAAATATATTAACTATTAATTTTCAAGTTTTTATAAAATAAGTGATAATACATAGATATACTTCAATTTTTAGGGTGAATCTTCCTTTATTTTGAATCTTCCCTGATTTACTGGGTTCAGTTAAGTTACAGGCCTGCGGGCAAATTGGTCAAGGTGGATGGTATGGAAAATAATCTACTCGATTTAATCCTTCTCTCAGAGAAAAGAAAAAATGTTTTACTTCTTCTGCTTGAAGGGCCAAAGGATATCGAAACAATAAAGAAAACCCTTAAAGCCAGTGCAACCGCAGTCCAGCCCCAGGTAAAGAAGCTTAAAGAACAGCATCTGGTAGTCCAGGAAAAAAATCTCTATAAACTGAGCGAGATAGGTATAATCGTGACTGAGAAGATGAAGCCTCTTGTGGATACGCTTGCTGTCCTTGAAGAAAATGCGGATTACTGGGCAGACAGGGAAATGGGTGAGATCCCTGCTTTCCTCCTGCGAAGAATCAACGAGCTTGGGCACTGTACTATAATCGAACCTCAAATAGACCACATGTTTGAGATGATCCCGGAGTACGTCAAAAACGTTCGAGTAGCAAAAAAGCTGGAGGCTTCAATTCCTTATTTTCATCCTCTTTTTCCTTCTTTTTACCTTGAAATTGCAGAGAAAGGAATCCCGGTGTCGATCATTCTCCCGGAGTCCGTCCTGAAAAGGTGGGTCGAAGATTACAGGGAGCAAACCAAGCTATATCTTAAAAAAGATAATGCAAAACTTTTTGTCTGTACGGATTGTGAGAAGATTCCTGCCATTGCGGCAGCGGATAACTTCATGGCAATGGCCCTTTTTCCTAAAAGCACGGTCTTTGACCGGAAATATGTGATTTGCTTTGAACCCGGAGCACGGGCCTGGGGAAAAGAACTCTATGATTATTACGAACAGCGCTCCAAACAGATTAATAATATAGACAGTTACACCCACGCGGCCTGATAGAATAAAGTGGAATTCAAAAGTTTACCTGTCAGATATATTCTCCAAAACCTGCTTTACCCTGTGCATAGGCCGCATGCCAGCCTGAAGGTACGGGTGTTTTTTCATAAAGGGCCTTTCTTTGGGCTTCAAGAAGTTCGGGTGCTTTTCCCATAAATTCCGAAGCACAGAGAACCCGGGTTTCGACCTTTCCTGCCAGATCTTGTAACCAGGTATATCCTTCAAAAGCCCTGAGCAGATGGTGGTCCAGAATCAGGGTGTCCACATGCTCTGCCAGAAGAAGAGCATTTTCAGATGCCTCTTTTCCAGCTTCAGGGACGCGGTGCGAAAGATAAAGAGGAGGGCCTGAAGCAAAAACAATTGTGGGTTTCCAGGCGAGTACCTTAAGGACGGCTTCCCTGTCCAGAAGCTGGATGTCCGAACTGTGAACAAAGACCTCGTCTCCCTCGCAGATTCGGGTCATCATTACCGTCCCGAAGCCTCTTTCCCTTGCTCCGTGAGGGAGAGGAGAAGAAAACTCAAGATTTCCAGACTTCCTGCATTCCGAAGCTGGAAGAGGGAAACCCAGGAAACTCGAGAGCTCCTGCCTTCGCTTTGAAGAGAGCCTGGAGATCTTTTCCGGACC
Organism: uncultured Methanosarcinales archaeon; assembly: GCA_964435275.1. GTDB lineage: Archaea > Halobacteriota > Methanosarcinia > Methanosarcinales > Methanosarcinaceae > Methanosarcina. The sequence continues at coordinate 4,354 of CAYSZA010000154.1, forward strand.
TTTACACCAGAAATTTATTCCTTCAGGAGAAGGGAGTGCCTCTATCGGCAGCTGGTACGGATCTTCAGCCCTCATTGGCATATGGTCCCCGTGAAAGTGGCTGATAACAACATCTGTAGCCTGTCCAAATGCAGAGAGGACTTTTTCTCTTATCCTGAAGGCAGCAGCAACCTCTACAGGATGGGGAAGCAGGCCTGAGCGTAAGCGTGCAAGTGCAACCCCTGGATCGATCAGAACCATCCTCTCATCCGTTTTTACAACACAGGCAAGAGATCTTGCCCCGAAAGACTCGCATCCAAGGATTTCGATCTGCACACTTTTACTCCCTTCCAGAAAGGTACTCTCTGGAAAACATCTGTACGGTCAAAACGAAGTAGGAGAGTAAAAGGGGGCCTATAACAATTCCTATCAGTCCGAAGAGGGATACCCCTATAACAACCCCGATCAGGGATAGAAAAGGATGGATTTCTCCAACTCTTTTCTGGATAATTGGCCTCAGGAAATTGTCGATAACACTTATAAAAAGCCCTGTGGCAAGGATAGCGATCCCTGCAATGTACTCTCCCTGCAAAAGCTGGACAATGGCTGCAGGAGCCCATACTAAAGGCGCTCCGACAACGGGCAGAAATGACAGGATTGCTGCAATGGCACCCCAGAGAAAAGCTCCCTGGACATCGAATATGAGAAATACTAAAGTCAGGATTAAACCCTGGAGAAGAGCGATTGCTCCTGTGGCGATAAGGGTTGTCCGAACAACTCTTCGGAATTCGTCCAGAAGGGTGGCTGTATTTTCTTCATTGAAAGGAACTACAGCAGTAATCTGGCGCATAAAATTCGAATCTTCCCCGGTAAATAGGTAATAAAGCAGAAAGTACATTATCAATAAACCAATGGACTGGTGACTCAGGCTCTGGATAGAGCCCAGAATGAACAGGCTGGTGTAGTTAACGGCCTGTGAGGCAAGTTCCATAGCCTTCTCTTCTATCTTAGTTTGGAGTATAATCGTAGGAATATCCAGCCTTGAGAGAAGATGAGTTAAAAAGAGACCTCCAGATTGAATAGACGCGATAATGGATGCCCGATCAAGTAAAAGCTGCTGGATTTCACTGATAATTACACTCAAAAGGAAGTAAAAAGGAATCAGTACAACAAAGATGGAAATTATTATCACGAGTACGGCTGCAATCTGCTTCCGAAGCCTGGCTTTTTTTACGAGAAAATGATAAAGAGGTCGGAATATGGTAAATAGGATAAGGCCTCCAAAAATGTAATTTAGGTAAGGAAGCGTGGCGTAAACAATGATCACAGTCAGGATAGTAATTATTAGAATGGCCAGAGCCATCTTTACGGTTTTTTTCATTGAACCTAATTGGAGTTTATGGTATAAAACGCTATATCGTCTCAGCTTGCAAAATATTTTTCCTACAAATTAGCTGAAAATATCTTAGTATGAGAATGAAAAGGAATATACAAACTTTTTAAAGAACCTTCCATTGCTTTCTATGTTGAATAGACTATTTGAAGAGCAACCGAAAACTGGAATGAAAAAGCAATATTACGTTTACGATTTTTCAGCTCCCTGCCTGCAGCTCGGGGTAGACTCTACACGAAATCCGTAATTAAGGTCTGCTTTTCGTCCCTTTCGCGGAGTTTCGTGACCCCTATGCCTACAAGCCTGAGCTTTCGGTCTCCCATAAATTCCAAAAGAAGCTGCATGGCTGTTCTTTTGATTACAAACACGTCCGAAGTCCAGATCGGGATGGTTTTTGAACGTGTATAAGTGGAGAAATCCTCAAAACGCACGGTAAGGGTTATGGTTTTGAAAAGGAAGCGGTGCTTCAGGAGGGAACTGTATACACTTTCCGCAAGTAGGTCCAGAGACCCGGCGATCCTTGCAGGGTCATTCGTGTCTTCAGCAAAGGTTCCATTCCTGCTTATGGATTTTAAACCTTCCTTTTCCCGAACCTCCCCAAAGTCGAGCCCGTTTGCCAGCTGCTTCATGCGAAGCCCTATTTTCCCGAATTTTTCCAAGAGCAGCTGTGCATCGCAGTTTACAAGTTCTTCTACCCTGGTAACTCCCATTGATTTCAGAGTGTCAGTTGTCTTTTCCCCAATTCCGGGAATTTTTGAAACCGGCAGCGGAAAAAGAAATTCCCTTACATCCTCCGGCCTGACCACGGTTAGTCCGTCAGGTTTCTGGAAACCGGATGCTATTTTTGCAATTAGCTTGTTTGGCCCGACCCCTACCGAACAGGTGATCCCTTCCTGTTTCTGTATTTCGTCCTTGATCCTGAGGGCGTAAAGGGCAGCCTCTTCAAAATTCCTGACGTCGGGCCCTGGCAAAAGGTAGGCTTCATCCACACTTACCTGCTGGAACCTGTCAGCAAACCCCTTCAAAAGTTCCATTACTTTTGCCGAGACACCTGCATACAGTTTCATATTCACAGGCAAAAAAATTGCATCCGGGCAGAGTCTGTAAGCCTGTAAGATCGGCATTGCTGAATGAATTCCATATTTCCTTGCCTCGTAAGAACAGGTGCTTACAACTCCTCTTCCTGAACCGCCTTTCGGGTCAGAGCCCACAACTACAGGCAGCCCTTTCAATTCAGGCTTTTCCCTTGCCTCAACTGACGCAAAAAAACTGTCCATGTCTACGTGGAAGGTGATTCGCCTTTCTGGAG
>CAYSZA010000155.1:0-6989 GCA_964435275.1 uncultured Methanosarcinales archaeon
AAACGATCTTAAATAAATTTAACTTAAATTTCTGGCTGTGTCAATGAGAAACTGATTAAATCCAACAAAAAGGGCACATCCACATGTTCGTCCAGATCATAGGCAAACTTCCTGAGGTCTGGAATGTGATGGTTATTTTGCTTTATTTAGAAGGAATACCTATGAGTTACTATGAAACCGGAAGATCAAAACAGTTTGGAGAGGGAGTAGAAAAGTGAGTGTTTATAGTAATGGCATTCTTTTATTCAGGTTCAGGAATGAGAGACTCGAATTAATGCTGGTTCATCCGGGTGGGCCAACCTGGGGAAAAAAAGACTTTGGAGTGTGGTCAATACCTAAAGGACTACCCGAGGAGCATGAAAACCCCCTGGATACGGCAAAAAGGGAATTTAAAGAAGAAACAGGTTTTGAGGTTGACGGCGAGTTTATTGATCTGGGAGAGTTGAATCAATCCAGCAAGAAGATAGTGCATGTATGGGCCCTTGAAAAGGACCTGGATGTAACAAATGTTGTGAGTAATACATTTACGATTGAGTGGCCAAAAAACTCCGGGAAAATACAGGAGTATCCCGAGGTCGATAAAGCAGGCTGGTTTGATATTGAGCTAGCCAGGAAAAAAATACGAAAAGGACAACTTGGTTTTATTGATAAACTCATTGGTATTTTAAATTACTCTCAGAAGGAAGAGCACCTGAACAAGGAAAAAAGATACAGGCAAACTACATTATTTTGAACATTGACTAAAAGAAACACCATCAGCAAAAAGTTTCAAAATCTAATGCCAATCTGCCGAATATAGATTAAAAAAGATTAAAGAGAAAAAAGAAAAGGAATAATTATCTGCGTTTTACTGTTTTCTGTGCTACTTTTTGTGCTGATTTTTGATCGGCTTTCTGTGCTGCACGTTCAGCTTTACCTTTTGGTGCCTTCTTCGCATTTTGTTCTTTTTGTGACTTGACTTTCTCAATGATTGATGTTTTTTCTGGCGAAGGTGTTCTTATTTTCTCTCTTTTTGCATCATCTCTAGCTTTTCTAGATTCTTTTTTGGTTTCAATTTCCTTTTTGCCAAAAATCTTTTTCAATATGTCCATTTTCTGAATCTCCTTTACTTCTTATAATATCATCTCATGTTAATTAACTCATTCTATAAAATATATGGAAGACGAAAAACAGCGGGCAAAATCCAGCTCAGTTTCTTCAACTCGGTGTCGGGTCTGCCCTTCAGGCAAATCATACAGTAATGTCATAAAGACAGCGATTATCTTATCGATTTTGCTCATGTCAGCCACTGAAAAAATGATAGATTTTAATTTCTAACATGCATAATATTTTAATGGGTCTAAATTTTTTGATGGTCATCATTATTTCAAATATTTTTTAAAATAAACAATATCTTCCCCATCAAACCTTTTTCTGTATTCAATTTTAACCGGTTTAAAGTAATTCTTAATTATCAATGATAACATGTTTTCATTGTCTGCAAAAACCGCAACTTCAACCGATTTGAAACTTTTCTCCTTCGCTTTACCTATTGCAGTTTCCAAGAGCAGACTGCCGACACCCCGATTTCTGTATTTATTATTAACAACTAAGGCTAAAATTTCAAGTGATTCTACTGGATTAAAACGAATGCTTATAATCCCTATAATATTACCGTCCTGCTCGCAAGCTACATAATATTCGACTCCCGACTGCCTCGCTTCGATTATCCAGTTCTGAAGAGTTTCTCTGGTAAAAGGTATGTTTATAAACGAAAGAAATAGCAAGTTCTGTTTATCATTGAACAATTTCAAAAATTTATCCATAAACCTATCAATTTTGATTTTTTCAGATTCATCGCATATCTGTTTTACTTTTATATCCGTAAAGAAGCCTCCATATTAAAAAATATTCAATCAACTTTCTAAGATTCTGTTAAGCTAAAGACCTTTACTCATGGAGATTATTTATAATTAAAAAGGATTGTGAAATCAATTGATAAGTTAAATCAACCGTACAATTCAGTATAGCAAAAGCGAAAGGTTGTCATCTCTATCATTTAAGCATTCATTGTTTTTTAGCTGTTAGATAGATTCTTTTGAATTTTAAATCAATCACGCCTGAGTTATCTGCCTGTTCTTTAAAGGCTTCTTTAACTAGTTCACGGAAGGAATTAATGTAGTCATCTGTCAAAGTTACTGTGTAAAAAGATTGATTCAAATAACCATTTTCGGCTCCGGACTGATAAATCCTGTACGCCTCTTCAACAGAGAAGATATTCGATTCATCTCGAAGTTCACTATAAACGACATCAAATCCACAGTTCCTGAATAGCTGTTCGTACTCTTCTTTACTTTCAAGGAAAAACCATGGACTTTTAAATTCTTTAAATATTTCTTTTGTATCTGGATGTGTACGGACCTTTTCTATCGCTGAAACAAAATTAGGACTATACAGCTGGGTAGCGGGAGCCTGTACCCCGATTCTACCCCCTTGCTTAAGTGCATTAAAACAACAAGTTAGTGCCTGTTCCGGTTTTTGAAACCACTGGAAAGTGGAATTACAGACGATAATATTAAAGTTTACAGGCAGCTCAAAGTTCTCAGCATCCATTACGTAGTATGTTAAATTTGGAAGTCCCTGACTGGAGCTTACTGCCTGTTCTATCATACTCTGAGAAATGTCAATGCCCATCACAGTTCCTTCTGTAATCTGTGCAATTTTTTTTGTGATATGACCTGGACCACAGCCCAGATCAAGGACATCTTCCCCTGGTTGAATTGACAATAAGTTCAGAAGGATTTCGGAAGCTGACTTTTGAACCAGTGAGTTGTTTGCATACGTAAAAGCCTTGGAATTAAAATTTACTTCTGACATATTTGGCTGCTCTCCTAAAGTCCAATTCCTACTGCTTTCATTCTTATATTCTAATTTTTTTACATCACTTGAGATAATTCTGTTTCGTATATAAGATACCCCTATGAGTTTATTATAAGACCGGAAGATCAAAGCAGTTTGGAGAGGAAGTAAAAAAGTGAGTACTTAACTTGGTATGAATGTATATAATCAATAAAGGAGAAACCCTATAAATATTATTAAAAAACTGATGTATGAGTTCGAGTTTTCATAGATTGAGTAGATTCAGCTACTGAAGCTCTAAGAACTATATCCATAATCTTTCAACTTTCGTTTTACGAAAGAGTATGCAAGGTGTATCAACATTCTTAATAATTATCTACTGCATAATGTAGAATTAACCGCATAGAGCTGTTTTCAGATCACTCCAGGGAAAAATATTTACTGAACATCCGCAAACTTTCTAACATGAACTTTGGATTTCTAATTTTTCCAGGCATGGAAGAGCTGGATCTGGTCGGCCCGTGGGAAATAATCTCTCTCTGGAGCAAATTTGCCCAGGGACCCGAGAAATGCCTCATGGTTGCCGAAAATCCCGTTCCCGTGATCTGCAGCAAGGGAATGTCCATAAATCCTCACGTCACTTTCTCGGACTGCCCTCCTCTTGATTTTCTTCTGGTGCCGGGTGGAGAAGGCACACGCAGGGAGGTGGATAATCCGTCCCTGATTCAATTCGTTGCCGGGCAGGCTGAGAATTGTAAAGCTGTGCTTTCTGTCTGTACCGGTACATTCATCCTTCACCGTGCCGGCCTGCTCTCAAACAGGCGGGCTACTACCCACTGGGCTTCAATCCAGAAACTGAGAGAATTAGGTGATGTTGAAGTGGTGGAAGATCGAATTGTAAGAGACGGGAAGATCTGGACATCAGCAGGCATTTCGGCTGGCATCGATCTGGCGTTTACATTTATCGAAAATCTGACGGATGAGAAAACAGCGGGCAAAATTCAGCTCGGCGCTGAGTACTATCCGTCCGGCAGGTCATATGGAAATATGCACAAAATTCCGCAGGCTCCTGAATATGTTAGGAAAAGGGATTGATTATCCCTCAAAATCTTTCAAAGCCTTTCAACGATTTCAAAATTTTCTGGAACTTTTCAAAACCTTACTGCCACATAACCTCAAGAGGCTTCCTGCGCGGGATTCCATATACCTTATACTGCGGGTAGCCGAACATCATTGCATAGGCACATTTCCTTCCTGCTGGCAGGCCGAGTTCTTTCTGGATAGGTTCATAAAACATGGCAGCCGCTGCAACAAAGCCAGCCCAGCAGGTGCCGATACCGAACGCAGGCGCAGCAATATCAAAATGGGTAAGGGCGATAATGGCATCAATAGGCGCAATCGGGCTCTCTTCAGGAATATGGGCGAAAAGCAGATGCGGAGCATCCCTACAAATGATATCGTATCCCTGATCCCATGCCGAAATAAGCATAGGCACATAGCCGCTCATCGGGTGGTCGGTGTTCAGCAGGGTTCTCATCCATTCGATAGTTAGCCCGGCAATTTTCCTGACTTTTTCGGGGTCATGGACAACCAGCCACTGCACCGGCTGACCGTTAGTTCCAGATGCTGCGTAGCGGGCGATATCGAGGACCTCAAGAATTTTTTCCTTTGGCACAGGCTCCCTGGTATAATGCCTGACAGACCTGCGTTTCTTGATATAGAAAGCCACATCCTCTGGAGAGATAGTACCTGCACCGGCAGGCAAAGAAACTTTCTCATCAGTACGGAGGTTCAGAAGTAGTGCCTGGGACGGGCAAAAAGCCTCGCAGTGCCCGCAGTAGAAACAGCGGGAAATGTTTGCTTCCTGCACCTGCGGGAGGTGATCCTCATCAACCGGACCGATAATGCCCGAGGGGCAAATCTTTACACAAATGCCACACCGGGTGCAGCTATTCTCATCAACAATAATATGAACCATAAGTATCAAAACCTGCTAAATTAGTATCAAAACCTATGAAGAAAAATACCTACACCGCCAGCATTTATTTACTTTTCTTTTTTTCTTTGCCTTTGAAGCTTTATTTACTCAATCATTGCCTGGGCAAAGAATAAAAGATTGTTTACTTTCCTATCTTTGTTTATTCCGTGGAAGTACATTTTCTTGTACTCTTCGGCAGTCACGTCCTTAGCTCTGGAAAAGCCTCTCTCCGCAAGAAAAGACTCAACCATTCCTTCCTTGATGCCGAACTTAAGTGGTTCCCCCTGCTGGAACGTGTAATCAAAAATATTTTTTCCCACTTCCAGTTCACAAGTTCCTTCAACTATGGATTCAGGATAGTAATCAAACAGGATAGCACTTCCCTTGCCTGAATTTTTTGCAATGAAGGATAATATCTCGTCAACTGCTTCAGGAGGAATGTACATAACGAGTCCTTCCATAAGGAAAAGAGTTTTCAGTGACCTGTCGTATCCCTGTGCAACCAGCTTTTCGCCAAGGTTTTCAATTTCAAAATCAACAGGAACATATGTAACATGATCCGGGAGGGCACCAAAGATTTCTTTTACCTTTTCTATTTTTACACTCTGCGTATCTTGATGATCCACTTCGAAAACCCTGATATTACTTTTCAGGCCTTCAATCCTGTACGCCCTAGTATCATATCCCGCGCCAAGGATGACCAATTGATCAAGCCCTTCATCGACAGAGGATTTAACAAAATCGTCAAAATATCTGACTCTGGCCCGAATAGAATTGGCAAGGCCCGGAAATAGGCGCTCGTAGTATTCCGACATTGCTTTTGCTTTTTCCGGGTTGGATGCTGCTAACGCCAGTGTTTCAGGGTCAACAAAATGGACGGCATATGGGTCATAACAGATGCGTTCTCCCTCTGGCTTTCTCGATTCTGCAACTCTGTGGAGAGCAATAAGTTCAGCCATTTTACTGGAACTATTTCGGTTCATAGTCACTTCATTTGAATCTATAAGGCTGGCTGGATTCTGCATTTATACACATCCTGTAAATTTATTATTTAATGCACAAATCAGTTAAATTCAGTGAAACTCGTTTTCATATCTTCAGAGGTATACACTTATTTTCAGATTCTATCCAGTTTTTCTGGATTCATAAGCATACGATTTATGAGGTCTGCGGCATCTACGAAAAATTGATATTGAGTGATTCCTCTCTTTCCCAGTACTTCTTTAAAATCGGGGCGCATTTCTGTAAGACCTTTTACAATCAAGGTCAAAAAAACAGTTACTTCAACCGGATCTATATCGCGCCGGATCAGACCTTCATCAATTCCGGACTTAATCGCATTGCACGTTATTTCGAATGTGTCCTGGCGCAACTTGAGAATCTCCTTTGCAACTTCATTCATACCTTCATTATTTTCTATGTCAAACCTTCCCGACCGAAAATAAAGGTATGTCTGATTATAATCCGGGTATTTAGCAACAAACTCGAAATACACTTTTCCGATCGTGTCCAGTATTTCGATACCTGTTTTGCAGTTTTTTATTTCTTCCTCAATCATGGCATTCAGGATTTTTATCCCACGCAGGACAACATTAAAAAAAAGCGACTCCTTGTTTTTAAAGTAAAGATAAAGCGTTGCCTTGTTGAATTCTGCCGCATTTGCTATGTCATCCATCGAAACATTATCGTAGCCTCTGGAGAAGAACAGTTTTTCCGCCGCGTCAACAATATAATTGCGCCTCTGCTCTTTTTCCTGCTCCTTTATTTCTTTAATAGCCACCTGAATCACCGAATATAACTGTTATTTATGATTGTAACTTATAGTTACAATTATAACTTGTAGTCAGTAAAGGATATAAAAGCTTGGATTGTATTGGATATAAAGTTTTGACTGAGATTTCTACAGGTTTCATTGAGGTCTTTTCTTTTTCAGTAATGGATTTACTTGACATACAACGGATTTATCCTGTCAAGCGGAAAAAATCAGATCTCCAGAAATATATTATCTTAATTAAACATCCAAAAATATAAAAATTTAGAATATAAAATTGGGAAAGGCAGGCTTTTCTCCTGATCTCACTCCTGCCTAAAAACAGATCTTTGTGACAAACTTACTTTTGCCTGATAATATTCTTGACCCGCCTGTCCCATTCTGTGGACTCGAAAAGCTCCT
>CAYSZA010000156.1:0-6975 GCA_964435275.1 uncultured Methanosarcinales archaeon
TGCAACAGGGATAAAAATGCCTGATAACCCGGAGGAAAAATTGCTGATTCTACAATTTTCCGAAGATTCCAGAAAAATTGCCCGGCTTCTTTCAAGTGAGACTTCAATCAGAATTCTTGAATTGCTTAATAAACAGTCAATGTCGGCAGGTAACCTGGCCGATGAGCTTGGTTTGCGCCTGAATACTCTCAAATATAATCTGGACTCACTTCTCGAGGCTGGAATGATAAGAATCAGAAACGTAAAATGGAGCCGTAAAGGCAGGGAAATAAAGGTTTACGAGGCCGCGGAAAAGGTAATTATTTTTCTGCCTTCAAAAAAAGGCCCTGAGGTTTCTCTTATTTTTACCAAACAAGGGCAAAATAGCCCGGAAAATACGGAGAGACGGGAAATCATGAAATTGTCTTGGAATTAATTGCAGGCTTCAGAGTCTTTAGCACAACTCCATCGACTCTGAGAAAGGCTTTGGAAATAACCAAATATTAAATATATGAACTTGAATAAAAAGTACTGTCCAGTAATCAGTTCTTTCCACAGGACGTGCAAAGTATGAAAACCAAATTTCTATCCCTGCTCGTTCTACTCGCAGGAATTATCTTGATCTCAGGCTGTGTTGATGCGAAGACCCAGCTCTATACTTCAAAGGCTCCAGAAGAGCTATACAGGACTATTTTCTTTCCTTATATGGGACTTCTGGACCGTGATGGGCCTGGGCTGCAAGAAGGTAAGCATCCCCCGGATTCCCATCCAGGAGGGCCTCATCCAGGCTATCAGTCCGTCCATACTCTAAGAGATGCAACATTCCTCCTTGACAGTAATATCGAGAAGGCCGAGATTATCTCAACACGGCTTGAAAACGGGATAGAGCGTTATAAAGCCGAAGGAGAAGACGTTAGCAGACTTGAAGCTCTGCTTGAAGAGTATAATCTTCTTGTAGAAGAGGCAAAGCAATATCGTGCTCTTGCGGATGCAACGGCAGGTGAAGAAAACAATAGCTCAGCTACGAGTTCCGGTCCATACAATGGTTCGCCCGAAGACAGAGAAAAGGAGTATCTGATGAGGTCGCAGAGAAGTATGATTCAGGCTAACCATGTTCTGAAAGATATTTTCGAAGAATTCCATCTTCTCATGCCTGGAAGTGAAGAACTTAATAGCACGTCCCGGCTCAGTGCATCAGGAGAAGGAAAAGCCATTCTCATGGGCAGTTTCACACTTGACCTGCACCTGGAAGGAGGAAAAATGGCAATAGCGGAGCTTTCCAGGGATTCCGAGATTGATATAGAAGGGAATTACACATTTGAAGAAAAAACAGATATGCATGATAAAGTGCGCTTCTACAACATAAACTCTGCTGATGTGAGAGTTTCCGGCTCCCATAAGACAGTACTATTGAACAATGCAAACATTACCCTTATTGCAGATGGTGAAGGCTATGCAGCTTTCCAGGGAAACGGCACATACAGGGTTGAAGAGGCAAATGGGGCTATAAAAGAGGAAAACTGGGCGAAACCTCTCTTTAAAGAAGGAACGGATCATGGAGAATATGGCCCTGATATAAAGGGTGCTGACGTAGGATATGGGCCTGAGAGAAAGGACGAGAGTATAGAACATGGACTTAACGAGGAAAAGGACAATAATACGGTAGTCAGATACAGATCAGGAAGTAACATTACAGACGCCGAAAGAGCTTATCCGGAAGCCGAAAATAAGAGAAACTTTATCCGGGAAAGTTCATAAACTTTGAAAAGAAGATGCTGAATAGTCCGGGAAATTGAAAATCGAAATGTAACTCTGGGTTTATCGAAAATGAATCTGAGGTTCTATATTATTTGTACCGCGGCCGTAATAGCTTTAGTTGGACCTGCCTTAGCAAACAGCACGGCCACAGTTCATGGGGCAGTATACGGCTGGGACACCTTCGAGCCTCTGGAAAATGCCGTGGTTGAGGTAAATTCGACTCCCTCACAGTCTATGGTGGCAAAATACGGCCTGTATTCTTTTGATCTGGTGCCCGGGGATTATACTATTACAGCCAGGTATTATCAGAATAGCACCCTTATTTATTCGGCAGAAAAGACTGTCAAGGTTAAAGATGAAGGAAGATATGTATTCGACCTCCTGCTTCTTCCAGTTTATTCCGAAGAGCTCATGGACGATTCAGGAGTGAATGGTTTTTCCAAAAACTCGAGTGCAAGTGCAGAAAATTTATCCTCGAATACTACAAATCCGCTAACGAGTGCAGTCACGGGTCAGATTGCCAGCTCTAGCAAAGATAATTCAAGCAGCATGGACCCAGCCGATCCGAGCTCAGTTGCTCCTTTAAGTATGAGTTACCTGTTGGTAGCTTTTTTACTTCTCTTCCTGTTTGGAGCTGGCTACGGGTTCTCCAGGAGAGGTAATAAACTAGAAGAATCTCGATCTCGAAAAAGCGGACATATACCCAGAGCAGTACATACGACAGGCGAGCTTTCCGAGCCCTTTGAGGTGCCCGAGCTATCGGCAGAAACCCCTGATAAAAGGGTAGAGACCTTTCATAGGCGTGCAGAACAAAGCATAGAAGTTCCTCATGAAATAGAACCCGAAATGAAACAGGAACCCAGGAGAAAGCTTCCGGAAACCAAATTTGCAGAAGAGCGAGCAGCAGATGAGGCAAAAGAGCCTGTGAGAGAGCTGATAAAATCCCCAGTGAAAGAATCGATGCCCGAAATTCCGAAGAAGGAAAGGCAGGTAGAGCCATCAGAAATTAAAGAGAAATCTCTGACAAATAGAGGAGAACTGGCTGGATCTGAGCCGGGAAAAGAGAAACAGGAAGCGCCAATTGAAGAAGTTTCGGATAAGCCCGTAAGGAATTCCGAAGTTGAAATTCCGGCTTCCAGGAAGAAACTCCCGCTTCCTTCTGACCTCCAGGAAGTCATGGATATAATTCGGGGTCAGGGAGGCAGGATTACCCAGAAAGACCTGCGCAGCAAGCTGAGATACTCCGAAGGAAAGGTCAGCCTTATGCTTGCAGACCTGGAAAGAAGAGAGCTGATTGAAAAGTTCAAGCGAGGACGCGGAAATGTTGTGATCCTGAGAGATGAGGAGCGCTAAAAACCGGACTTTTCCTTCCTCATTATACATCCAGATCTTTTTCATATCCGGGTTATCTCAAATCTGGCGTTCCTCATCTTTTTCCATCAATCTACAGACATATAATTTGCCTCAATAACTTCACCCTCTTTCATTTGCCTTTCTCTTCTGAATAAGTTCTTTGTTGTGAATACTATCCACCTCCAGTGAAGTGCGATGTGGACAACAAAGAAGACCAGCATCAAGATTCCAACTTTATCATGGATTAACCTCAAGATCGGGCCTGCAGCACGGTGGTCGAAATACATTATAAAACCTGAATAACCAACTAAGGAAAATTGAATGAAGAGTGCCAGGTCCACTAGATAGTTGAATTTTGCTCTTTTCATTTCTTCACCTCGTTTTAACATTTATATCCGCATTTTTGTAAAATTACTAATTTCAGTTCGTTTGATTGGCTCTCATTCGATTGATTTTGCTTCATGAGCCATCTAACATCGCAGTTATGCTGTTATCCAGTATACTGCTGTATATTTCCCTAATTGCCAGAAAAAGAAATAAAGATACTTGCAACAAAAAATGATAAATAGAGATTTATTTCCAATTCAAAAGTTATTTATTCCATTTATTCTGAAATAAAGCTTAATTACAGCGTTTAAATCTTAACCAGCTTACTATTCACCTCTATTTTGCTGATTATTTGCATATGATAACCAGGTAGGCAGGTCTATGCAGAAAAAATTTCACAGCAGGTTGAAGTACTCAGGGAAAGAAGTCTACGCCGGTTGACTTCGAAAGAAGAGAATTGATTGAGAAGCTCAGACTGGGACGTGTAAACCTTGTGATCCTGACAAATTAAGTGCACTAAAATAGACACGATGTTGTTTTTATCAATTTTTTTTGGAATACTACACGGATTTTTTGATAAATAGTATGCCTGTAAATTAAAGGATAACCAGATATAACTATTTTCTCTGTTGATTGTGGTTGCTTCTCTCCGTAAGATCTGCTCTTCTCTGAGATTTAAAATCTGACCGGGTTAAAATAGATTGTCTCAGATCTGCTTAACCGAAAGACTGATTGTGAAACTCAGGACTTTTTGGAGCCTTATTTTGAAGTGACCCTTTATTGAGGACACAATAGCATTTTTGAGAACTTTTAAAGGATAAATCTCAATTAAAAGTCATGGAAAAGCTTCATTGGTAAATTTATTCCTTAAGCTTCCTTTTTGCGGTTAAGTATGCTTTTATTATTAGATGCCAATGAAGGGGATGACTGCCTTCCCCTGGGAAGATGGCAGAATAAGGCTTCCTGTACTTTGCAGGTGTGCCTTAGTCCGTTAGAGTCCAATGGAAAGAACACGCAGAAACGGATACCTTGCCACTGGAATCAGGGTCCTTTAATCGATACTTAGCTTCTCCCATTTGAAGAAAGAAGGAAGCGGTCAAAAAACTACACTCCACAAGTGAGGCACTTGGCATCCTGCGGGTGCCTCAAAAACGCGGATCGGTAATCAACCTCAGTGGGTCTATTATCTGTCCTGTATTAAATGAAGGTGATCAAAGGCGGTAAATTAACAGCAGGAGAAGTCTCAGATTAACAGCAGCAAAATAAACTTCAGAGTAAAGACAGTAAAATAAATTTCTAATTGGTGTTTCAGGCAGAGTATGAATAAAAGTCCAATCTACTAAAACTGCCCTGAAGAGACGGGATATATTTAGAGGATGTATATGACACTTACGGAAATTATAGAGACATTTAAAACGAAGTTAAATGCCTCAAACATTCTAAATTCGCTCGAGAAAGCCGCAGATTTCTACGGTGAATCGGATAATAACCTGGAGCTGAGCGATCCGGGGGAGAATATAAAAAATAGCCCGTACAGCAGTTTAGACAGTGGCTTTGTCAAAAGTCCGGGTGCAGAAAGTCTCTCCAGGAATAGGGGAGTTCCGCTTATCAAACTTAATGACGTCTGGAAAACCTACCAGATGGGAGAATCCGAATTTGCAGCTCTCAGAGGGATAAATCTTGAGATTTATGAGGGGGAGTTCCTTATAGTCCTTGGCCCAAGCGGAAGCGGAAAAAGCACACTTATGAACCTGCTAGGCTGTCTGGATTTGCCCTCAAAAGGCACGGTTTTCCTGAACTCAAGTGATATCTCGGAACTTGACGAATCCGAGCTTGCCCGAATCCGGGGGCAGATGATAGGCTTCATTTTCCAGAGTTTCAACCTCATTCCCACGCTGAACACCCAGGAAAACGTACTCCTGCCTCTTGAATTTCAGGAGGAAGATGCACGTAAGGCCCGACAAAAAGCTGCATACCTGCTTGAAATAGTCGGGCTCTCTGATAAAAAACATAATCTGCCTTCCCAGCTTTCAGGCGGACAGAGACAGAGGGTTGCAATAGCCCGCTCTCTTGCAGTGAATCCGCCCGTAATCCTGGCCGATGAGCCTACAGGAAACCTGGACAGCAAGACCGGGGACTATATTCTGGAATTTCTGGACGGTTTGAACAAGAAAGAAGGCAAGACAATCATCATTGTAACCCATGACCTGGAACTTGTAAAATATGCTACAAGAATCGTGTACATCAGGGATGGCCAGATAGAAAAAGTCGAAGAATGCAAGTCAAATAAACCGGAGGGAATGAAATGAGAAAGTTTTCCTTGCTTACGCTCCTCATTATATATTCATCAGTGCTGGTGCTGGGAGCGGGAACAGCTTTTGCCGCAAACGGATTGATAGATTCCTCGTCCGTTCAGGCAAACATGACTAATCAGAATCCTGATGCTGCACGACCAGGGGAGCCGGTCGAACTTACTGTCAGTGTACAGAACGTAGGAAATAATGACCTGAAAGATGTTACTGTCGCAATTGAACCTCAATACCCTTTCAGTAAGGTTTCAGGAGAAACACTTGAAAAGCAGGTCTCCTATCTGAATGCACGGCAGGAAGATAACGATGCAGCTGTCCTTAAATTCAAGCTAATGACCGACTCCAATGCTTCCGAAGGCACATACGACATCAATATCGTCACAACTGCCAGAGAGGACGGGTCCTCGTCAAAGACGGTTACTACTACTAAAACTATCCAGCTTGAGGTAAGGGGCAAAGAGTACGCACAGATTGTTACCATAAACAAGGCAAATATTGACCTGGCAAAGGAGGAACCTCTCGAATTCATAATAACGAATACCGGAAACTCGCCCCTGAAAAACATGGTTATCTCATGGAAAGATCCTAAAGGTGTTATTCTGCCCGTATACTCGGATAACACAAAGTATGTCAAATACCTGGAACCTGACGATTCAGTAACAGTTGCTTACTCGGTCATGGCAGACGTAAACGCTAACCCCGGGCTCTATACCCTGGATGTGAATCTCAGCTTTGAAGATTATGAATTCAATGCAAAGAGTATACAGACTACAGCAGGGCTCTTCGTAGGTGGGGAAACCGACTTTGATGTTTCCTTTTCGGAAAGTGACCAGGGTGAAATTTCCCTCTCAGTTGCAAATGTGGGCAACAATATGGCATATTCCGTGAAAGTATCGGTTCCTGAACAGGAGGGTTTCAAGGTAACAGGGAGCTCCTCATCGATTGTTGGAAATCTTGAGAAGGGAGATTATACAATTGCATCTTTTAATGTTGCGAACGCACAGGCTGCAGGTGAGGGTGAAGCTCCAGGCACAGCAAAAGCAAGTGGTGATGTTGCCAAAGGGAACACAAGTTCGATTTCAACGGCTTCTCCTCCGTTAAAAGTCCAGATTGAATATACGGATGCAAAAGGAGAAAGAATAACAGTTGATAAGGCTGTTGCAGTCCAGATGACCGCATCTGCAGGTACTGGCACTGAAGCCGGACCGGGAGTGCGCAACAGCAGTAGCCTCGGTTCATACACCCCCTA
>CAYSZA010000157.1:0-6945 GCA_964435275.1 uncultured Methanosarcinales archaeon
GCAGGCATCCATATTCCCTCCGGGTTCTGCTCACCTCTTATAAAATGTACCGGCTTTCCTTCAAGGAATAATCTCTTTTTAACTCCATTTTTATACTGGTAGATAATGGTGTTGTTTTCAAGAATCCATTTCGAGTCGCTAAGATTCCCATTACATTCGGAATCAGGGTCAATTCCGAAGCTAATGTACCTTACTGAAGCAGGAAAGGAAAATTTGAGGGTACACATTGTTCCCTCAGGGCTCTGGCTCTCCGAATAATCCCGGGCATATCCGTTCTGGATTGAACGGATAGATAGAGAGGCCTCTTTTGCCTGGGCTTCAATTTGCGCATCTTCCAGAGCAGGACTCGCAGTACTCCAGGCATGGGATACCAGAATTAGCACTGCCGCAAGCAGCCCGAGATATACAACAAGCTTTAGCGGGATAGTATCTGCAGCCGTGGTGTCGGAGACAAGATTTCTCATATAAGAGTAACATGCGACACATAATAAAAATTTTACTTACCTCCCGCAGACAACCTTTGGTTATCTGATAACGTTTGAGATCACAAACTAAAAGGAAAACTTGAAGGATAAAGAATAAGATAAGTTGAAGGGAAATTGGAATAAAATTTAGGGAAATTGGAATAAAATTTAGGATTTTAATTAATAGGTAGATAAGGCAAAAGATAAGTAAAACACTGGAGAATACTGGAGGGTTTGAGATAGAAGAAGAAGGTAATGAAAATCTGCTCTGTATATGTTTTTCGGAAGAGCAGCTTGCTGAGATAAAGAAATACGCAGGCATCAGTGGCATGGAAGTTGAAGAATTTATAAAGAGTGTTTGCCTGGCTCACTGTCTCCAGCAAATGGAATGTCTTTACGGGCAGAAGCCAGAGGAGTTTGAGGGCACAGGGGCTGCTGCAAAACTGGAAAATGGGGGGATGGAAACAAGGCCAAGGAAAGTTGAATTTAAAGGTCAAAAGCTAGAACCGGCTTCAAAAGAATTGCCTGTGAAGACGTCAAAAGATCTGCTTGACGGGCCGCTAGTGCTAGATCAGCAATGCATAATGGATCTATTTGCGATTAAACGAGAGTTCAGTAACATTTCAAATAATAAAATAATCACAATTGCCCTAAAACTGGGCCTGAACCAGCTCAGTGTAGCCCTTGGTTTACTTAAAAGTAAACTGAAAGAATAATAAGCATGGGAAAAAGAGGAAGGACTATATAGCAATTCTTTTCATACAATTTTTCTGAGTTTCAGTTTATTAAGTTTTGCTGGCAGACTTTACTGTCAGTCCACAATGTCAGATTTAGCTGTCAGTTTTTACTGTTAAGTTTACTGTCAAGTCTCTGTTAAGTCTACTGTCAAATCTACTGTCAGTTCTCACTTTCATAATTTCCGAGTTTACCGTTAAACCATTCCAGAAAACTGTCAATAGCCCTGCGCCGGTGAGAAACTTTATTTTTCTCGGCATCTCCGAGTTCCCCGAAGGTCGTGCCCTGGTACTCGAAAATGGGGTCGTACCCAAAACCTCCTGTGCCTCGCTCTTCATACGCGATTTTTCCTTCAACAACACCTGGGAAAACCAGAGGCTCTTTTCCGGGTTCGCAGTATCCGATCACAGTCTTAAAATAAGCTGTCCTGTCGGTTTCCTCTTCCATGAGCTTGAGAACTTTGGGGTTTCCGAGTCTATCCTCTACGAAACGAGAGTATGGACCTGGAAAGCCGTTTAAGGCTTTTATGAAAATTCCGGAATCGTCTACCATTACAGGCATGTTCAGTTTATTTGCAACATGCTGCGCCCCATAAGCTGCAATGGGCTCAAGTTCGTCCTCCTGAAGTTCGGGGTAGCCGTTTTTGTCCTGAATTACTTCAATTCCGAAAGTTTTGAGTATATCCCTTACTTCGGCAAACTTACCTTTATTTCCTGTAACAAATACGACCTTATGCATAGCGAGCCCTCTTTTTTATCTCTTCAACGCGTTTGAGTACATCTTCTGAATCTATAAAAGTGCTCTGGTATCCTTTATTGAAAGCTTCAATAAGAGCCTGGTGGTTACAATGTGTACTTTCAAAAGTCTGGAATAGCACATGGACATCTACACCTCTGGCTTCGAGACCTTTGTCGAAATACGCAAGCCCGAAGTCAAGAAGATAAAGCCTTTCGCCTGCAAGCAGGAGATTTGAGGTTGTCAGGTCTCCGTGTACTATCCCTGCACTGTGGAGCTTTCCTACAAGTTCTCCAACTTTCTCTGAAAGCTCAGGAGTGATCAGGTATTTTATGGGAACCCCATCGATAAACTGCATCTTGAGCTTGAAATCTTCCACATCATAGATAATCGGCGTAGGAACTCCGTTACGCCGGGCTTCGGATATCAGGCGGGCTTCTGTCCGGTTTCTTTCGGTCCTGATCTTTTCATCAATCTCTTTATGCCTGTAAGCTTTAGGGATTCTTTCCTTAGTAAGTACCTTCTTTCCTTCAGGCCCTTCTTCCAGATAAACAACAGCCTCGGCCCCGTTATCCATCATTTCCGCAATTCTTAGTGAGGTTCCGGGGGAAATTTCAGGGACCTTTTTCATCTCTTCTTCCCTGATCCAGGTCACTTTCACATCATCAGTCCTGAAACTGGGGTTTACGCGGGATTCCTTAAGGGAGAGTGTGTTCCCAGATTTATACATCAGGAGCCCGGTATATGCGATCATTGTACCGTTGTCTCCCATGAAACGTTTTTCGGGCACATAGAACTTCGCGCCTCTGGCTTCGCACATTTCGTTCAGCATCTCCCGAAGCCTTGTATTTGCCCCGACCCCTCCTGCCAGTAAAACTTCCTTCTTTCCTGTGTGGGCAAGAGCTCTCTCTGCAACCTCAACAACCATTGCAAAAGCCGTTTCCTGGTAAGAATAGCAGACATCTTCAAGAGGAGCTTTTTTCAGGGCCTCGCTGGCTGCCGTAGAAAGCCCTGAAAAGGAGAGATCCATGCCTTTTATCACATAAGGAAGCGGGATATATCTGTTTGCGTTCTTTGCATATGCCTCGATCTTTGGCCCTCCGGGGTGAGGCAGGCCAGCTCCCCGAGCAAACTTATCAAGGGCGTTTCCAAGTCCTATATCCAGGGTTTCCCCAAAGACCCTGTACCGCCCTCCCATATAGGAAATAACCTGGGAATTGGCCCCGCTTACGTAAAGAACGACAGGATCTTTTGCAGGCGTTCTCCAGATCCCGATTTCTATATGGGCGATGCAGTGGTTAACCCCTATCAGGGGCACACCCAGGGATATGGAAAGCATTCTGGCTGCCGTTGCAACTGTTCTCAGGCACGGCCCAAGTCCAGGCCCCTGGGAAAAAGCTATTCCGTCAAGTTCTGAAGGCTCGATTCCCTTTTCTTTTGCCTCGGCAAGCAGCCTCTTTATTACGCTGGCTGCATATTTTGCATGGTGCTGGGCGGCTTCCCTGGGATGAATCCCTCCGGTTTCGGGTTTATAGGTCTCTGTGACCTCGGCAATAATCTCGGTCTCGGTCACGATTGCGGCACTAAGGTTCCAGGCAGTGCCCTCGATTCCAAGGATGAACGTGTTTTTCAAGGCTTACGATCTCCTTCCAGTCCTCTTTACTGTCACTGCCTCCGATAATACAGGAGAGAACTTATATACGTTTGCTTTCCCAAGGCATCGAACGAACCGCTCAAGCTCTTATTTTTCAGGCTCTCAAAAGTTTCCGAGCTTTCGCATGCTTTCTTCCATGGGTTCGGGAGAAAACAGGCTTCTTTCAAGTCTCTCACTGAATTCCTCAAGTACGGATGCATGAATCTCGAAATCAGGAGATGGAGGAGTAAGCGTCTCAATCTCTGGTTCCTTCTCTTGCGACCTTTCATACCTTAGTTCTGGAAGGAACAGGACAAAACATAAAAAGAGGATAAAGACCACGTACTCTCTACCGTAGGCGGACCAGGAAACATAGCCTGTCAGCGAAAAGATGTGACTTATATAGGAAGCGGGCCAGGAAATGAAGGGAAGGGATGAAGCTGCCGGGTGGGACAGCAGAAGGCTGAATACAAAAAGCAGAATGAACCCGAAACCTGCCTTTTTGAGCAGGCTGTTTGTTTTCGCATCAAGCCACCATTCCCACCAGGCAGGTTTCAGGGGACCTGTACGAATATTCTTGAGGAGCAAGGCTGCAGGTCTTTTTACCTCGGCCGGGACTTCCAGTCTCAGGCACTCGTCAAGTCTGTCGACAGCCTTCTGAAAGTAACGAGCCCGACAGTAAAAAAGTCCCAGAAAATAAAGGGCATAAGCTTTCAGTTCCTTATCTTCGGATCTCTGCCAGATGTCTGCTTTTTCAAGCTTTCCTGCGGCTGCAAGGAGCATGTACCTGAAACGTGCACTGTTCTCCTCAAGAGAGGTTTCTGCATACATATACCTCGCATATGCATCCCAGAGTAGCAGTCTCCTGTCCTCAGTATCCAGGGCAAGAGCTCGCCTGAAAGATTCAAGAGCTTCCTCACAGGCCTGCTCTTCAAGCTCAACCCTCCCCTTAAGGTTCCTTGAGAATGCATTCTCAGGGGCTTCTGTAATCGAAGCTTCAAGTTCTTTAAATGCACCCCTGCTGTTCCCAAGCCTAAAGTAAAGCTCTGCAAGCCCATTTCTGGCGTGAAAATTCTTCGGGTTTGTATCAATTGCTTTTCTGTATGCCTCGAGAGCCTTGTTGAAGTCACCCAGTCTGAAACTGGCAAATCCCAGAAGGCAGGCAGGCAAATCCGAGTTTACATCTTCTGCTGCTAATTTTTCAAGGACTGCAACGGCTTTCTCAAACTCCTGCAGTCTTATGAGAGCAAAGGCTTTCGCGATTGAAGCCTGGGTATATTGAGGGTCGAGGGTAAGGATCCTGTCAAACTCTTTCAGAACTTTTTCCCATTCTTCGCAGTGTGCAAAAACAAGGCCTTTTCCGGAACACACAATTTTCTCATTTTCGGAAAGATCTTTTGCGCTTTCGAAAGCATCTAAGGCGTCCTGATACCTGCCAAGAGCATCCAGAGCAAGTCCTTTAGCAGTCCTGAGAATTCTGAGCCTGGAATTTTTTTCAAAAGAATTTAAAACTCCGGATTCTTTGCCCTCGTCACTCTCTGTACCTTTTTCTGCTCCTGCAGTTGAATAAATAACCTTTTCTGCATTCTCAAGAGTTTCCAGAGCTTCTTCATATTTTTTCAGGCAGATAAGAGCAATTCCTTTGCAGATCCGGGGAAAAGGACTTTCAGATTCTATTTTCGCGGCATTGTCAAAAGCTTTAAGAGATTCCTTATATTCTCCAAGCTCGGCAAAAGCAAATCCCCGGTATTTCCAGTCCCCGTCGCCAATTTCTCCTTCAGGAGGTTTCCCTGACAATTCTAGGTATTTTTTAAAAGCTGTTTGGAGCTGATTTTCAAGGATCTCTTCAAAGTCCTTTTCCTGATTTCTGAGCCGGGAAAGCGCGACTCCCCGGTTATAGCGGGCAGGGAGGCTTTCGTAGTCAAGTTCAAGGAGTGTTTCATAGGCCTCAAGAGCTTCCCTGTACTTCCCAAGCTTACAGAGCGCATTTCCTTTTCCATTCCATGCAAAAAGATTTTCGGAATCAAGCTTGAGAGCTCCCTCGAAGGTATCAAGGGCCCTGGAATAATCTTCAAGTTTATAATATACCTCTCCAAGCCCGCTCAGAATAACACTATTTTCAACTCCATATGAAAGGGCCTTTCCATAAGCCTGCAATGCCTCGTAAGGCTTCCCAAGGGCAAGAAAGCAGCTACCTGTCCCTTCCCATCCATGTGTACTCGAAGGATTGATTTCAAGGACTATCCTGTACGCATCAAGGGACTCCTGATATCTTCCAAGAGCCAGCAGGGCTCTTCCTTTCCCGAGTTTTGCTTCTATAAGCGAGTTATCCAGTTCAAGCGCTCCTTCAAACACATCAAGAGCTTCCCTGGGCCTGCCAAGTTCTCCGAGAAGCCTGCCTCTCTCGAGCCTGTTCTCTGCATTTCCGGGCTCAAGAATAAGGCTTTTTTCAAAAGCTGAGAGAGCTTCTTCTTTCCTTCCCATGCCTTTGAAAATTTTCCCCTGGGTTTCCCAGGCAGTCGCAGATGCGGGTTCGAGTTCCAGAGCCTTTTCGCAGGCTCTCAAAGCTTCTCTCCTTCTGCCCAGGATAAGGTACGCTTTTGCCTCACCTTCCCATGCCCCTGAATGCGAAGGTTCCAGCATCAGGGTTTTTCCATAAGCTTCAAGAGCTTCCTCGTTTTTCCCAAGAGCAGACAGGGTTGTTCCCCTGTAATACCAGGCCTTCAGGTTTTCGGGGTTAAGCTCGGCGGCTCTGGTAAAAGCCTGCAGAGCTTCTTCATTTCGTGAGAGCTGTTTTAGAGCGAGCCCGCTGTAGTACAGGGCACCAATGTGCTTTTCATCTCTCGCAAGCACGCCCTCGAAAGCTTCCAGTGCCTGCCCAGGTAGGTCCAGGTACCCGAGGGTAATCCCCTTGAGGTAATGGGCAGGCACATTGTCTGGATCAAAATTAAGAGCCCTATCAAAAGCCTGCAGGGCTTCTTCAGGCCTGTCAAGGTAACGAAGTATATTTCCTCTGTACTGCCAGGCGACGCTATCCTGAGGGTTTACTTCAAGTACGGCATCGAAAGCCTCAAGTGCCCTTTCAAAGTTTTTTTCTGACCCGATCTGATTTTTCAGGTTCAAAAGAGCAAGGGCTTTACTGTACCAGGCTCTGGCATAAAGAGAATTCATAGGCCCTCGGAGATCTTTGAGTAAAATTTAGCTAGTTTAAAATTCATTTAATTATATATGATGCCTATTATAAATACGGGCACAGAAGATAGTTACTAATCTAATTTCCTGCTCATCCAATTCGGGTTTTCAAGATCTAAAATACAGTAATTAGAATCACAGAAAAAAATAGGGACAATAACAATAAATACAAAAATCAAATAATGA
>CAYSZA010000158.1:0-6930 GCA_964435275.1 uncultured Methanosarcinales archaeon
ACAGGCTTTTACTGAGCCTATATGCTTTTACTGAGCCTATATGCTTTTACTGAGCCTATATGCTTTTACTGAGCTATGTATCTGGTTTTACTGGTCTGCCTTCCCGGTGAAAGATTCGAGTTATCCTTTGCAGGTCCGGAAAATGTTTTCTGCAATATATTTATCTCCTTGTATATTCATGCTTTTAAGGGGATTTTATGGTTCAGGAGTATAAGCTGTTTATAGGGGGAGAGTTTAAAGACTCATCAACCGGAGAAGCCTTTGAGGATATAAATCCGGCTACTCTGGAAAGCCTGGCTACAATACAGGTCGCTGGAACCGAGGACGTGGACAGAGCAGTTGAGGCTGCTGAAACAGGGTTCAGGCTCTGGAGCAGGATTCCGGCTCCAAAAAGAGCGGAAGTGCTCTTCAGGGCAGCCCGGCTCCTGCAGGAGAAAAAGGAAGAACTTGCTGTCCTTATGACAGAAGAGATGGGCAAGGTACTGCCTGAAACCAGGGGAGATGTACAGGAAGCCATTGATATCACAAATTATGCTGCAGGGGAAGGAAGGCGGATGTTTGGGGAGACAACGACTTCTGAA
The DNA here is from genome assembly GCA_964435275.1 of uncultured Methanosarcinales archaeon. GTDB lineage: Archaea > Halobacteriota > Methanosarcinia > Methanosarcinales > Methanosarcinaceae > Methanosarcina. The sequence continues at coordinate 582 of CAYSZA010000158.1, forward strand.
CTCAAGGAAAAGTTCTGCATGACCGTGCTGAGGCCGATAGGAGTTGTTGGGCTCATTACGCCCTGGAACTTCCCAATTGCGATTCCCGCCTGGAAGATCATGCCAGCGCTTGTAGCTGGAAATGCAATCGTTTTCAAGCCTGCAAGTGATACGCCCCTGCTTGCTTACAGGCTGGTAGAAGTCCTGATTGAGGCTGGCTTGCCTCCTGGAGTAATAAACCTGGTTCTCGGGCCGGGAGGAACTGTCGGGAAATCTGTGGTCCAGCACCCGCGCATAAAAGCCATTTCCTTTACAGGCAGCCTTGACACCGGAAAATGGATAATGGAAGAATGTTCAAAAACCATGAAGCGGGTTTCTCTTGAACTTGGAGGCAAAAACCCGGTAATTGTTATGGATGATGCCGACCTTGAACTGGCCCTTGAAGGTGTGCTGTGGGGAGCTTTCGGGACTACCGGGCAGCGCTGCACTGCAACGAGCAGATTAATCCTGCATGAGAAAATAAAGGATGAATTCATAAAAAGGCTGCTTGCAAAAGCAAGAGCTCTCAGGATAGGCAACGGGCTCCTTCCTGAGACGGATATAGGACCTGTAATAAGTAAAGCCCAGCTTGAAAAAATCGAAAGTTACGTGAGAATAGGAAAAGAAGAAGGAGCAACTCTTCTTATGGGAGGAAAAAGAATGGATCCCGGTCTTCCGGGCTATTTCTTCGAGCCCACAGTATTTACGGATGTCAGGCCGGATATGAGAATTGCACAGGAAGAAATTTTCGGGCCGGTACTCAGCATCCTCACGGTTTCAGGCCTTGAGGATGCAATTGAAGTTGCCAATAATACCAAGTACGGGCTTTCCTCGGCAATCTACACAGGAAACATAAGAAACGCTTTCAGAGCAATCGAAAAAATCGAGGCTGGAATTACATACGTTAATGCCCCTACGATAGGGGCTGAAGTTCATCTTCCTTTTGGGGGCGTGAAAGGGACAGGAAACGGTTTCCGGGAAGCCGGAACCGAGGCCGTCAAGGAGTTTTCCGAGGTAAAAACCGTATACATAGACTATAGCGGCAGATTGCAAAAAGCCCAGATCGATTCGGCGGAATAAGTTCGAGAGCGTGAAGAAACCTGGGAGGAATGTGGTCTGGCTAAGGAGAAAACCGAAGAATCAGGTAAGTCACAAGGTATGGAAAAGCCGGGAAAAAACCTGGTGCAGGAGGATTCAGGACAGGACATTGATTTTTGTGAGGAGGAAGTCGAACTGCTTGATGTTGTCGGCCCCAAAGCAAGGGAAATTATTAGTCAGGACTGCAATATAATATCGGCCTGTGCAGCCCGCCCCTATCCCCTGGTCGTGGACACTGCAAAGGGTTCCATCATCAGGGATGTTGACGGAAAAGAATACATTGATTTAGTTGCCGGGATTGCTGTAATGAATGCAGGTTATTCCAATCCTGAGGTTAAAGCTGCTATCTCAGCCCAGCTTGGGAGAATGACTCACTGCGGATACGGGGATTTCTTTGCCGAACCTCCTGTGAAACTTGCAAAAAAGCTGGACGAACTTTCAGGCTATTCAAAAGTTTTTTACTGCAATAGCGGGACTGAAGCCGTGGAAGCTGCAATCAAGCTTGCGATGTGGAAAACAAAAAGGCAGGGCCTTATCTCCTTTTATAACTCCTTTCACGGCCGGACCCTGGGTTCTCTCTCCCTTACCTGCTCAAAAGTCCGGCAAAAGGAGCATTTCCCTGCACTCCGCACATCACATTCTCATTACGCCTACTGCTACCGTTGTCCTTTTAAACTCGAATATCCTTCCTGCGGGATTGAATGTGCAAAAGAGCTCGAAAACCTGATTTTCAGGAGGGAGTTGAGTCCTGAGGATACTGCTGTCGTTTTCGTGGAACCAATCCAGGGAGAAGGCGGATATATAGTTCCTCCTGCCGAGTTCCATAAGGAAATAAGGCGGATCTGCACGGATAATGATGTGCTCCTTGCAGCTGACGAAGTCCAGGCCGGCTGCTTCAGAACAGGCCCCTTTCTTTCCCTGAAAAATTTTGAGGTCAGGGCTGAAATCTCATGTCTTGCGAAAGCCCTTGGAGCAGGCCTCCCTATGGGCGCAGTGCTTGCAGACAGCGAACTTATGGACTGGCCGCCAGGGGTCCATTCAAACACCTTCGGAGGAAATCTTCTTGCTTCAGTCGCATCCCTTGCTTCTCTTGAATTTCTGGAGAAGGAAAATCCCGAAATCCGGGTAAAGGAACTTGGTTCCCATATGAGGCAGTGCCTGGAAGAGTTTCAGGAAAACTTTTCCTGCATAGGGGATGTACGCGGCCTCGGCCTGATGATCGGTATCGAGATAGTAAGACCCGACAAATCCATAAACCCCATTCAGAGGGATAAAATTCTCAGGGAAGCTTTTAAAGAAAGAATATTGCTCCTTCCCTGCGGGGATTCGGTAATTCGTTTCTCTCCGCCCCTGGTTATTACAGATGAAGAGATTGACCTCGGGATGGAGAGGTTTGAAAACGCTCTGAAAAAAGCAGTAACCTGAGCTTCCGAAAAGCATAAACGTATCAACAAGTCTCGGAGAACTAAAAAATCACGGAGTTTGCATAAAAAACTACAAGAGTTTCCAGATGAATTTTATGGTCTCCATGAATAAATTTGATGCTCACGTAAAGTGTTTTCAGAAAATAAATTTCGTAAAACTTGCAAAGGTTTTTAAGCAAACGTTGCATATATAATAACATGGATTATAAGAACAATGACCCTTTTGAGAACGATGGTTCGGCTTTGATTGTTTTTATAACTGGAATCGCGATGGCGGTAAGTCTCCTGGGGATAATTATGTGCATCATATAATCGGTTTCCAGGAACAAGTAAAAAAATGATTACTCTTTTCTTAAAACGGGCATAAAGGTTCTTTCAGGCAAGTAAAATGCAGGTAAAATAGTAAAAACGGGGAGCAGAGCCCCCCTAACGTTCCAGTTCTTTATTCCCTGCCCTTCTCGACTTCCTTCAGCCCGTTTTCGGCCTGCCTGAACGTTATAAGCCTGCTAGCAAGAGGAGCCATAGGAAGGTCTGCACTGAGAGTGCATATTCTTACCCCTGTCAGCATTCTTCCCGGCAGATCAGGCCGGATCTCAAGCCCCTTTCCTGCAGGAGTCTTGGGACTTTCGGATACGGACTCCGGAAGAGCAGCAAATCGAATCCCGATACAGGATCCGGAAACAAGCCTTGGAAGAGTTTCCGGACTAAGGCGGAGGTGGCTGGAAGAAGAGAGTCCAAGGTTCCTGTCAGAGGAGAGCCGCTTATTGAAATCGGGCATAAGCCCCCTGAACTGGTCAAGAACCGGGTTTGAAAATGTGGCGGACTCGTAAATAGGGGTAAGCTTTCCGGTAAGGGCCTCTTCACGGGCCGCACGGTCAGTTAAGTGGGAAGGTAAAGCTGAATTTTCTGATTTGCTGCTATTCATAGCAGTAAGGATTGTCACGATGGTATATCAATTATACGAGGGCTTTTCCTGCTTTTTTACTGAGGTTCGTAAAACTCATCTTCGAGATAATCAGGACCCTGAGCCTGCACCGGCTTTAATAAGCAGATCAGCAATCTCATTAAATCCCATTTCTGCCGCAAGCTCCAGAGCAGTATTGCTGTTTTCGTCCTGAATATCAAGGTCGGCACCACCTTTAATAAGCATCTCAATAACCTCTTTGCGTCCGGTTTGTGCTGAAATCATCAGAGCGGTAAGCCCGTGTTCTTCCTGAATATTGAGATCGGCACCGCCTTTAATAAGCAGCTCTACAATATCCTTATACCCCCGTTCTGCCGCATAAATCAGAGCGGTTTTACCGTTTTTATCCTGAACATCAAGATCCGCACCAGCGTTAAGAAGTAACTCGACAATCCCTTTATGCCCTATTTTTGCCGCAGCGTTCAAAGCCGTTTTACCGCTTTTATCCTGAACATCTAGATTGGCACCACCTTTAATGAGCAGCCCGGCAATATCCTTATGCCCTCTATCGGCGGCAGAAATCAAAGCCGTTTCGCCATTTTTGTCCTGAATGTTAAGATCGGCACCGTCTTCGATAAGCAGATCAGCAATATTCCTGAATCCTACTTTTACCGCAAACTTCAACGCAGTCTCGCCGTTTTCGTCCTGAGTATTAAGGTCGGCACCTCTTTTGATGAGCAGGTCCGTGATATCACCGCGTTCTATCTTTGCCGCAGATATCAAGGCAGTATCGCCGTTGTCATCCTGAATATTGAGATTGGCACCGCCTTCAATAAACAATTCTACAATGTCCCTGTACCCCTTATTTGCCGCACAGATCAAACCTGTTTTACCATATGCATCCTGCGAGTTAATTTCAACTTTATTACTTTTCAAAAGTTTCTCTACGTTTCCTATTTGCCCTGATCTGCAAGCCTCAAAAAAACTTTGAGTTTTATCTTTACCAAATAAATTAGATATAAAGTCCATCAATCTTTCCTCCTCAAATCTCTAATCTTTATTATCTGTCGGAATCTCTAATCTTTGTTACCTGCCGGAACGTAGTAGCTTCATAATTTTGACTGAAGCAGAGAATTAGAAAATATAAGTTTTATCACTTAGCATTATGAAATGTATGCAATTATTATATCGGATTGGGTTATCAATTGTTCTTTTTGGAGTCAAGAAGTAACTCTCCTGATGCAATATATGTAGAACCACCCTATGCAGTGCTGAGTATAATGATTTCATACGGGAAGCTCCAAAAAGACAATATTACTATAAGAATAGGTAAATATAAATGGCCCGGGAAGTTACCTTTGAACCTGTTTTAAAGACCCTGTTTCAAAACTGCCTTCAACCTGTGAAAAGCAGCAATTCGCAGGAGAATAAAAGAAAATCTATTGAAATGAATAAGCTGAATTAATCAAATAACTGGATGAACTGAATGGATTGAGTGAACTAAATATCGAATGAACTGAATGATTGAATGAACTAAATATCGAATGAACTGAATGGATTGAGTGAACTAAATATCGAATGAACTGAATGATTGAATGAACTGGTTAAACACAGGTTTGCAATCAAAGGCACAGGAGTTTGGAGTTTAAGACAGGCCCGTTAATCATTACTCATTAATTTCGCCTCACAAAACCTTTTTCCTTTTTCAGCAGCCTCATTTCCCGGGCTGAGTTTCAGAACCCGCACGTAGCACCTGGAAGCCTCCTCGTATTCTGCAAATTCACAGAGCAGATCTCCTCCGCTGAGAAGAGAGTCGAGGTGGTCGGTGTCGCTTTCAAGAGCCATCCTGAAGGCATTGAGGGCTTTTTTCTTTTCGCCGAGTTCAAGAAATACCTTGCCTTTCCAGTACCAGGTCCAGGAGTTGTCAGGCTTCATGATGGGAGCTTTATTTCGGGAAAAGAAACTGAACCTGGGAATTTTGCAAGCCCAATCCGACGCCTTCCTGGGCCTGGCTGCCAGAGCGCAATCAAATGTCTCAAGAGCCTCTTTCAGGAGTCCCATCTTGAAATATACTATGCCTTTGCTGGTCAGGGTTCCGGGGGATTTCGGGTCAAACGCAAGCGCTTTTTCGAAAGTTTCAAGAGCTTCTTCATTTCGGCCAAGGGCTGAGAGCACGAAACCCAGGTTGGACCACTCAATGTAGCTTTCAGGTTTTAGTTCAAGGGCGGCATTAACAATCTCCAGGGCTTCCCCATATCTTTCAAGCTTGAAAAGAGCCATACCGCAACATGATTTTGCCTCCCTTGCTTTCTCAAGAAACTCTTTTCCGCTGGCCTCTTTTCCTCTTTCAAAAAGCAGGCCTGCCATCTCTTTCCAGGCATCAGCTGCCTAGCTATACTCAATAAGGGCTTCTTCGAACCTGCCAACCTGAAAGGAAATCCTGCCTTTTTTGTAAGCTTCGCCTGCCGACCTGTCAAGCTCTTTAAGTGTATTTGCCATTTTTGCCATTTTTCTACCTCTTTTCTGCCATTTTCTGCCTCATCTCCATGGCTATTTGAAAAAGTAATTCCTCATTAACTGATTTTTGAGAACTGAACATTGACAAGGTAACTATCAGATAAGGTTATGATGTCAAATAACCAGGATACTAATCTAAAGGATACAATCTAAAACGGATAAAATAAAACCAATAAAAGCTTACAAAATATCTTAAATTTTATAATATATAACAGTTATACTGCCTCACCCCCGCAAGCTTTTAGGAAAAGTTTGATCATAACCACAAACCTTTTAAAAAAAGGCTTGAGCGAAAACTACCCCTAGCAGCGGCGTGGTCAAGCGGCGCAACGCTTGCGGTCAAGCGTAAACTTTTTCTGTATTCTTCGTACTTATAAAAAATAGACAA
>CAYSZA010000159.1:0-6925 GCA_964435275.1 uncultured Methanosarcinales archaeon
ACGTGCACGCACCGCCTTCCTTCTTAAAACCTTGACAAATTAAAGCAAGTGAACAGCCTCCAGGGTACCCATCAGGATTGACAAAAAGTAAAATGGCCTGTCAGACCAGAGAGAAAAGAGCTGAAGAGGTGAGCACCGCCCTGAAGAATTGAGGCTTAAAAATGGGCGGTGCTTGAAACAAACTGCAGTTTAAAATAAGCTGATAACTATTTAAAGTTTTTTAAATACAATCTGGAAAATACAAGAAAATCAGACTAATCGATCATAATTTTTATGCGCCTGCTCTGCTGTTAATATTTCAAAAACGTAAACCTCTTTTGTCTCAAAATCAATTTCCCGTAACTGATCACGAGTATCAGTTGTGATCTGAATAGTTGTTGTTTCTGCCATAATACGCACTATAGCTACTATAGCACTTATGATTTCCTTTTTAGCATACTAAAAAGAAATAATAAAACCGGGGCATCACAACCCCGGATACAAAGACTTCTTTACAAAATGCTCATTGCCTTTTGCCCGGTAAATGTTCAGGAATTCACGAATTATCGGATTGACAATGTACTGGCCTCTCTTCTGAATTCCATCTGAATCTACAAGCTTAACCAGAATACCTTTTCTTGTAAGACGTTTTTGCACATTGCTACTAGCCTTACAAGTTTCAAAAACATCGAGACCCCTTAGCTGATAAACCAGGTCCTCAGGTTCCTTCAGAGCTTTTGCCAGGAAACATACAACATCATCAAGCGAACGGTCATATCGGTCTACGTTGATGTCATACAGTCCCAGGTTGAAATGTACAAAGTTGATGAAATCCTCAGCAACGGACTCATTGTTCCGGGACCAGTCAAAGATCTGCTTTGAATCCTCGGAATAAATTGTAAATTCGATACGGCAAAGACCAAAGGTCTTCTGGTAGATCTTGAGCTGAAGCCTGTGCTTTGCCCTGCCACTGTTGATCTGGTTAAGGTAACAGATGTCAGGCTGCAAATCACTGTCGTCTATGGGCTCTTCCTTGTCATACTTGCGATCCACATGGATCTTGTTATCCACGCCTATATCGTTGAGATAGATGGTTCCGCTCTGGGTGTTATATTTTCGGAAACTGATGCCTTTTGCATAAAGTTTCCTGGCGATATCGTCAACAGATGCAGGATAGACCTCAAAAGGCAGTTCAATCTGAGAGAGCTTGACCCTGACATGCTCCAGCTCTACGCCCCAGTACTGCATGACAAGGTCCTTGTAGAATTCCCTGGCCTGCTCTGTGAAGTCCCTGAGGGCCTGCACATAGTCAAGGACAGTGAGCTTTGAGTCAATAGGCAGAAAATTGTCGTCATAAATGACGTTTGTTGGCCTGATGTCGTGCAGGCTTTGCAAATAATGAATCACGTTGACATGGAAGTACATTGTCCTTGAACCGCGCAGCTGCAGCTCCCAGGCCGAGTATTCAGACTCTTTCCTCAGGACCTGCTCAAACCTGCCTTTTTTTATCCTTGAACGTTTGACGTGCTGGATGAAGCGGTCTCTGAGTTCTTTGTCAAAAAAATGGTCCTCAAGCGCATACTCTTCGTCATAGACAACAAAAAACACCTTGTCTATGCAGATACGTTCCAGGTCAAAGGTCTCAAAATATGTTTCATCCAGAAGATGGCCTTTTTTCCGGTATCGACCTGTGTTAAAATGAGATTCAAGACTCTTTTTAACGTATTCATCCCGGTCCATGAAATTACTTCCAGGAAGATACGGCATTCCAGCCATAGCGTTTTATGATCTGCTCATAGAATTTATCAGGATCCTTGTACTTGGCCTGCAGGCCTGCAGGCTTGGTACCTCCCAGGTTATAACGTTCCATGGCATCTTTAACGTCTCGCTGTTCACGCTCAGTTAAATCAAAATACCTGAAGTCCTTCAGAAGATTACTTTTACATCTTCGACTATTACTGCTTCGCATACTCGCACCTGCAAAAAAAAGAGTTACAGGTCAGAGACCTGATTCTTTTCACGTTCTTTTCGCAGCTGCATGTTGAAGAGGTCCTTGTGCTCGCTGCAAAAGTCAATGACTTTTTTCATGCTGGTGTAGGGCATCCTGAACCAGTCGTCTTTGGAAGGCCCGTATTTGAAGCCTACAGTGCCTTCATAGGTCTTGTCACCGCTGACCTGGTCAGGAGAAAGGATCACAAATGCCTCAGGTATACGCAGGGAGGGAGAATCTGCAAAGCCTGAGGCATTATTTTTTTTGCCATTGGCATTGCCATTCCCATTGGCACCTGAGCTGCCATTGGCATAAGGGACTTTACCTTCCATTATACCACAGCTCCATTGCGGGCCACTACCCTGACAACTGCACTGTCCTTGTCAAGGATCTGCCAGGAGACTACTGTGCCTATGGAGAGCTCAAGCTCAGAGCAAAGAGTAGCTGGGACATTGGAACGTTTGTATTTGGTTCCAGGTCCATGCCCGCAGATCTTGGAAATATATTCCATCTCAGGCCCTCCCGGGAGTACCGGAGGTAAACTCGGTACAAAATAAGACAAAGTTATTTTTGTGAAGTTTGTCTGACACGATACGAAAAGAAGCAAAGAAAAGCTTCGCTAATACTGATTTTGTCAATCTCATTTTACTTTCACCATTACTTAGCTACCCGAAACCTGGTAAATTTCAGACGCTAAATTCTGTATATGTGTTAATATATATAAAGATTAAGCAAAACAAATTTTATAAACATGTAATGGATAATAAGTAATTGAACTCGGTCAGGACCTGCTGGTAACAGGTTATAGCCGATATCCGAAAGCGGGAAACGTTTTTATGCTTTCACCGACCCGCTTCGGTTGAAGCTTACTCTTATCGAGTCAATGACGTCCGGAGGGCTTGAATCTAAAAAAACTTGGGTTCGAATCCCGGTCCGGGCGCTTATTTTTTTCGTTTTTTGAACAGTTTGAATATTTTTAGCAGACGCATCAAGTAATGATTTAATTCGAAATTACTATAATAGAAACTTCGAATTAAATTAGAAAATCAGGGATCTGTTTTATATTGAAATAGTACGAAAAAAATTCAGGCTTAAAATTCAGTAGAATATTTCTCAAGTGATTATCTTTTAGTTCATCTATTTTTTGAAACTAAGTCTTATAGGTTATAGCCGATAATTCGAAACTGAGTAACATATTCGCAGGATTACAAGATTGTAGACTGGAGAGTTTTTGATGCCAGAAGGAAACAACACTCAAATTCACAAACAGGTAGCTGTTCAATTCCTGCAACTTGTCGTGGAAGGCCGCATCGATGAAGCTTACCAGAAGTACGTGGACATGAAGGGGAAGCATCACAATCCGTTCTTTTCTGCCAGTTTTCCAGAGTTGCGAAAGGCGATGATCGAGAATCACGTCCAGTTTCCGAATAAGCAACTTACAATAAAGCATGTGCTTGGCGATGGCGACATGGTAGCCGTGCACTCCCATATCTTGACTTGTCCGGGCGATACAGGCATATCCGCAGTGCATTTGTTTCGCTTCCAGGATCATAAAATTGTAGAAATATGGGACTGCAACCAGCCTGTGCCAGCCGGTTCACCTAATAAGGACGGGGCATTTTAAAAAAACAATATAAAGACACGAAAGCAAGCCCCCAACTGTTATACACAAAAAGCCTGTAAGAAAGAATGTAAAAGTGAGGGAGTATAGGATGGAAGTTGAAACTGATATTCCTGATGAACCATCCAAAGAAATTAATCACTTGCGGAAGAGATTCGAAACTACCAGGGAAAAAATGGAGATCGAAACCCTCGCTTTTATTGAAGCTACAAAACAGTTCGCCTCCGGATGGATTCTCAGAGAAATTGAAACGGCCGCGCTTTCTCCGGCAAGTTCATCTTTTCCTGAAAGCTCAGGATTTGACCACCGAAAGCTCAATGAATCAAACTTGGACTTAAAAGAGCTGCCTATCAAAGTTTCAGATATTGTAGAAACTTATCTCAACCGCGACGATTACTGGATTCATAGAAACGCATTATCTCAGCCGGATATTTCCAGAGATTACCTTGAATTCAAAAAGGAAAAAATTCGAAAGGAACTGACCTCAAGCGTTCGAATAATCCTTGGCTGTGCCACCGAAATTTTCTGGGAACTGGAGGAAGGGGAGCCTGAAGATAAAGCCTGGGTAAAAGAGCGCGGAAAAAGAAAGTATGCGTGTTTTCTCAGGTTCTCGGACGAAATGACAGCCTCTCTGAACCGTTATTTCGTGATGCTTGAGGAGCTTTTTGTTCTTGATCACCAAATGAAGCAAGAAGTATTAATGATGGAAGGAAAAAAGCCCTGACAATAAGACCTTTATGCACAAAAGCCAGAATTATCTTGCATGACAGATCCAGAATTCAGCATAAAAAAAGCCCTTGAAGAAGCAGGAACTGATGCGTATCTTATGACAGGGAACCTTCATAACGCCGATATTTATTATGTGACCCGCTTCCTGGCTTCCGACGATTTCACGTACCTGCAAACAGGCGCAGGAGAAGAGACCCTTTTTATTTCGGATATGGAAAAAGGAAGAGCCGAAATCGAGTCAAGGGTTTCGACAATAAAAACTATGCAGGATCTGGGTTACAGGGAGAAGATGAAGGAGAAAAAAGATCCGTCTATTGCCTATGCAGCCTGCGTGTCCGAGCTACTCGCGGGAGAAGGAATAAAAAAAGTTGCAGTTCCTTATGATTTCCCGGTATTCTACTCAAATTTCCTCACAGAGGCAGGCTTCTCCATAGTGCCCATAAAAAGCCCGTTCAGGAAAATCAGGAGCTTAAAAAAGCCAGAAGAGCTTGAAGCCATAAAGTATGCTCAGATGGCAGGCGAAAAGGCTATGAAAGCGGCAATATCCCTGATAGCAGGAGCAGAAGAAAGAGAAGGCTTTCTTTATCACGCAGGAGAGGTACTGACAGGGGCTAAAGTGCTCTCGGTCATAGACCATACCTTGCTTGATTACGGGTGTGAGGCCGAAGAGACTATTGTCTCATGCGGCAGGGATACGACAAATCCCCATGGGACTACGGATGGTCCTCTAAGAGCAAACGCCCCGATAATCCTTGATATTTTCCCGAGAAGCAAGAAGAGACGTTATTTTGCGGATATGACCCGCACGGTCCTGTATGGAGAAGCTTCGGAAGATCTCAAAAAAATGTACGAGACTGTGCTTGCAGCCCAGAAAAAAGCGCTTGAGATGGTTAAGCCAGGAGTATCGGCAGCCGACGTGCATAATGCTGTCTGCGACTTCTTTGAAGCGCATGGTTACGACACCTATAAAAGCGGGGCAAAGGTCGGGTTTATGCACTCAACAGGACATGGGGTCGGGCTTGATATACATGAGCTTCCAGCAGTAGGAGAAAACGGAGTTCTACTTGAGGCAGGCAATGTAATCACTATCGAACCTGGCCTTTACTATCCTGAAACCGGAGGAATACGACTCGAAGATATGGTCCTGGTTACTGAAAATGGATGTCAGAACCTTACAGGACTGGAAAAGAGATTTGTGATATAACAGATTTACAATTTAAAGAGTCTGTGATATTTCTTTATTATCCGATGAATACAAGAACCTGTTACAGCTCAATAAGGCTACAATAAAATTATTCGTTAGGTTTCAATAAGGTTTCAGTAACATTTCAGTAACATCTCAATAATTTCAGTACGATTCCAGTAAGACTTAACCGGAAATCCGATGTCCGTTAGATTCAACCAGAAACCCAGTGTTCAGTTAGATTCAACCAAAAATCCAATATCCAGTTAGATTCCAATTAAATTATTCAATAAGGGGTTAACATGACTGATAATGTGCACAATAAGCATGAGATCCTTGAGAAATACAGGGAAGCAGGCAGAATCCTGAAAATTGTCAGGGCAGAAGCTGTAGAAATGATCAGGATAGGAAATACTCTGCTGCAAGTTGCGGAATTTGTGGAAAACCGGACTATAGAGCTTGGAGGCAGACCTGCTTTTCCCTGCAATATCTCAAGAAACCAGGAGGCTGCACACGCAACCCCAAAGGCAGGAGATACTGATGTTTTTGGAAAGGATATGGTCAAGCTGGATCTCGGAGTCCATGTGGACGGATATATTGCAGACTCGGCTGTGACTGTCGACCTATCAGGAAACTCCGATATCTTAAAAGCCGCCGAAGAGGCTCTTGCCGCAGCCATTGACCTTGCAAGACCAGGAATTTCTACCGGAGAATTAGGAGCTGCAATCGAGAATAGCATTCGCAGTTATGGCCTGAACCCGATAATGAACCTGACAGGTCATGGACTTTCCCAATATGAAGCTCACGATGAGCCTGCCGTTCCCAATAAGCACGTGGAAGGAGGAACAATCCTAAAAGAAGGAGACGTGCTTGCAATCGAGCCCTTTGCAACGAATGGATCAGGTTCTGTCCATGATGGAAGCTGGGCCGAGATATACAGCCTTGTAAGGAAAAAACCGGTCCGTATGCCTGCAGTCCGGAATGTCCTGAAACAGGTAGAAGAATACAGGGAATTGCCTTTTGCAAAACGCTGGCTCGAGTCCGACAGACTCGAATTCGCATTAATCCAGCTTGAAAAGGCAGGAATTCTTCACTCTTACCCCGTGCTTCTTGAAAGCGCAGGCGGGCTTGTAGCCCAGGCCGAACATACAATAATAATAACCCAGGATGGCTGTGAAGTCACAACAAGATAAAACCCAGGATATAAAGAGAAAATAAAATCGGGAATAAGGAAGAGAAAGAATATAAAGGTTAAGAAAAGTAAAAAAATCGAGACCGACACGAGTTGAGCACCTTGAGACCCTATATTCTTCCTCTAACCGGTTTTCTGTTAATTACCTTTTTTATGCCTGCCTTTCTGGCAAATCCCTGTACTGCTGCTTTTGTCCCCAGCAATAATCCCAGCAATAATCCCAGCAATAAT
>CAYSZA010000160.1:0-1992 GCA_964435275.1 uncultured Methanosarcinales archaeon
ATCCAAATCTCATGCGGCCGATTTGTGTCGTTTGTATCTTTTTTACATTTTTATTTCGTGTTGAAGGCCGGGTTGTACCCTGCCTTTTTCACATTTCAAATCTTGTCATAACTCCATGGAGTTCGTCAGTAGGGAGTCTATAAAACTGGACAAACGAAGGTGATAACTTTTTAATTATGGAAAAGACTTTCCAGACCAGATTATTAGTAAATATATCTTCTACTCCGTAGAAAATTGTCTTCTCATAAATTCCCTGACTTTTGAGAATTTCTTCAACATCAACAATCTCCATATATCCTGCTTTTATCTCAAAGACTTTCAACCCTTTTGCAGGTTCTTTTGTGAACGAACTTTCCACTCCAAAAGGACTGTCAGATTTGATAATCGAAATAAAAATGTTATTTTCGTAAATAATGTTATTTTTAAACATTACGTGGGAGATATACTGGGGAACTTTTTCTATATCCCGCGTAAAGAAAAGAGCAGTCCCGCTGATCTTATTCTGAGTAGCATACAGTTGATTATATTTCTCAAGGAAGTTCTCAGCCCTCATCAGCTTCATCAGTTCATACAGTCTCTTCTGTCCGGAAGTGTATATGAATATAAGGGAGAATATGAAAAGTGCTATAATGACAGACCAGTAACCCCCATGAGGGATCTTATAGCTGTTCGAGAGAAGGAATACAACATCGATAAAAGTTATAAGTAGTGAGATAAGGGCTTTGGTCATGTCTTTCCTGTGATAGAATATCGAAGTCATCAGTATGCCTGTAATAGACATGGTTCCTGTAACAGCCAGTCCATATGCAGCCGCAAGGTTGCTCGATTCTCTAAACACAAGCATCATAAATAATACAGCGATCAGAAGCATCCAGTTTACTGTACTGATATAAATCTGTGATTTCAGTACCCCGGATGTATAATCAATCTTTAGCATTGGCATAACCCGGGTAGTTATTCCCTGATATACTATAGAGAACATGCCGCTTATCATAGCCTGAGAGGCAATAATCGTAGCTATAATGCTCAGGATAAGGAATGGGATATAAAGCAGGTGTGCTTGCTGATTTATCATCTCGAACAATAAGTTTGTCGAATCTGGATTACGTATAAGGAATGCGCCCTGCCCTAGATAGTTCAGAACCAGTGCTGCAAACACAAATCTCCAGGCTTTCAAAATAGGCTCTCTTCCCAGGTGCCCCATATCAGCATATAATGCTTCACCACCCGTGGCGCACAGGATGACTTCGGAGAGTACAAAAAATCCCGTAATCCCGTTATCTAGGAGAAATCGGATAGCATAATAGGGGTTGATGGCCTTAAGCACGTCCGGGGTATAGAAAATCGAAACGATACCGGAAAATCCAATGGCTGCAAACCATAAAACCATTATAGGCCCGAAAACCCATGTAATTTTTTCTATTCCCTTGCTCTGGATCGAAAAAAGTGCTATTGCGATTGCACCTGAGATAAGTATAATGGTGCCCTGTCCTGTGTCTTCTAACTGGGGAATTATCCGCAGGCCCTCGACAGCACTCAGAATGCTTATTGCAGGAGTAATTACTCCATCTCCCATGAGGAAAGATGTTCCTATATAAGCTAATAATGTGACCAGAGCCACATTTCTACCCGACTTGAGCAGGGGAACGAGGATTTCTTTTAAAACTATAGTACCTCCTTCCCCTTTTTTCCCCAGGCTCATTGCGAGCCAGGCGTATTCCAGAGTAACAAGGATGATAAGTGTCCAGATAATTAGGGATAAAACTCCTATTACATGAGTATATGTAGGTCTTGTAAGAAGAAAGATAACTGTCAGGGTGTATATTGGACTTGTTCCGATATCCCCGAAAACGAGTCCCATAGAGTTCAGTATTCCTCTAAAATTATTGTTAGACATGGTATACTCTCTGTGTTTTGTAATAATTTGGATTAATGTTTTCACAAAGGCTCTGAACCGATAGATATGATATATAAGCTGCAAATTTATATAAG
>CAYSZA010000160.1:2092-6821 GCA_964435275.1 uncultured Methanosarcinales archaeon
TAAATATATGTTTCCCCAGAGGAGTTTGCTTTTCACCTGTTCAATCCGGAGAAAAGTGAGAAGGATCTATGAGTAAGGGAGTATTAAATGCAGAGGAGACCAGAAAAGACCAGATAAAAAACTGGAACTTGAAGACGCAGGAGAAAAACGGCGGGAGAAAAATGAACAGGGAACCGTTAACCGGAAGCGAGGATGCCGAAAAATACCCAGTCAAAAGCAGAGACGAAAGAGAAGGAACTCTTCAGAAAACAACAGAAGGAGTGAACATCCTTCTCGGGGATCCCAGGAAAGCCGTTGTCAAGCTCTCGATCCCTATTATAGTCGCCATGTCAGTGCAGACTATATACAGCCTTACAGACACCTTCTGGGTTGCAGGTCTTGGAGCCGATGCCCTTGCTGCAGTAGGATTTTCAGTCCCTTTTTTCATGATCCAGATGGCGCTGACCGGAGGGATAGGAGTGGGAGGCGGGGCTGCAATCTCCAGGAGGATCGGAGCCAGGGATAAAGCAGGTGTGGACAATGTTGCAGTGCATATCTTCGTGATAATGCTTGTTCTTGCGGTTGCCCTTACAGTGCTCGGACTTGTCTTTGTAAGAGACCTTTTTATGTATAGCGGGGCTGGAAAAACTACAGCTCTGGGAGTTGCCTATGCAAGGGTAAATTTTGCAGGCAGTTTCGTATTCTTCTTTACAAATGTTGCAAACTCCATCCTGAGAAGCGAGGGTGATTCCAGGAGGTCCATGCAGGCTATGATTCTGGGTTCAGGCCTGAATGTCGTGCTTGATCCTGTTTTTATATACCTTCTGGGATTTGGGGTTGCAGGGGCTGCCCTTTCGACAGTAATCTCTTATGCCAGTTCAGGGCTTTTAATGCTCTACTGGTTCTTCGTTAAGAAGAATACCTATGTGTCATTCAGATTTGGTTCTTTCAGGTTCGACAAAGCAATCGTTTGGGATATATTCAGGGTAGGAATACCCTCCTCGGTCGAGCAACTTGCCCTGGCACTAACAGCCCTGATAATGAATTATATTATCGTAACTATCAGCAATACGGACGGAGTTGCAGTATATGCTACAGCCTGGAGAGTGGTGGGCATAGCAGTTACTCCCTTAATAGGAATTTCGATATCCTTGGTCTCGATAAGCGGGGCTGCTTTCGGGGAGAGAAATATTAGAAAAGCCCGGAATGCTCTTCTTTACGCAATCGAAATCGGGTTTCTGGTAGAAACCGCAATTGCAATTCTGGTATACTTCTTTGCCCCGGATATTGCTGCAGTCTTTACAGGAGCGCAGAGCGCAGCCCATATTGCACCTGAATTGACAAGGCTTCTTAAGATTATGACAGTATTCTATCCTGCGGTTGCCTTCGGGATGCTTTCCGCTTCTTTCTTCCAGGGAGCAGGAAAAGGCACAAGCGCCCTTATAGCCACTCTCTTGCGAAGCCTTATCATGACTCCCCTATTTGCCTCACTTTTCGCGTTCGTATTCGGCTGGGGACTTGTCGGTATCTGGTGGGGACTTGTTGCAGGTACGGTCATAGGTTCGATCATTACTTTCATCTGGGCATATACATACCTTAAACGCCTGATGAGCACCGATAAAAGTTCAAAAAGTTGCTAATTTCATTGAAAGTACTGAACCCGCCGGAATCATAAAATATAAATAGAATTCAGAGCAAATTAGTAAGAAATCAAACAATATGTAAATGAATAGTATGATATTGAACATTATTCTTTACAGTAAAGCCAGAGACAACCAGGCTCAGGACTTTTCATTCAAATTTTGTAAGTGAAGGTTTATTGAGAGGCCCTCTCAGCTTATAATACAGATTCAGAGAAAGCCTTGAGAGTGACAAGCAATGAAAGAAGAGAAGATAAAAGAGACAGTAAAACTCCAGTTCGAGATGATTCATCTATTTCATAAAAACTTTGCAAAGATCTTTCACCAAACCGGGAATAGCCCGTATAACCTGAATAAAAACCAGAATCGAGCTATTATGATCATTGGGGCAATAGATAACATTATGCCTACAACCCTGGGGAAGTGCCTTGATCTTCAGAAGGGAAGTCTGACAAGCATGATCGACGCCCTGGAAAAAGAGGGACTTGTCTGCAGGAAGGGAGACCCCGAGGACCGGAGAAAAACCCTTATCTCTCTTACCGAAAAGGGAAAAGCTTACAGGGAATGGTTTATGGGAGAACTCGAAAGAAATGCCTCTGAAATCTTCAGAAGGCTGGATGAAGAGGATATTCTTGCATACCAGGAAAGCCTGAAAACAATGCTCACAACGCTGAAAAAGCTTGATGAGACCGCCTGAAAGAAAAAAACAGTGTAGGAGGCCTGCAATGCACACCGAACTCATAGGTAAGCTCAAGAAACTGGGATTCACGGAAAATGAGGCGAAAATCTATGTCGGACTCCTGAGTTTGAATGAAGCGACAGCAAGGGAGATCCACGAATTTACCCGTGTTCCGAGACCAAAGATTTATTCTGTGCTGGAGAGGATGGCAAAAAAGGGATATGTAGAAGTTAAAAAAGGAACCCCGGCCTATTTCAAAAGCATCGACCCGGAGCAGTTGATCGAAATGCTTAAAACTGAATTCATTCTTTCCCTGAATGAGACCTTAAAGGAACTTAATTCCACAGGAATTAAGAAAACAAATGCTGTGAAACTGGAGCCTGTGTATTGAAGTTAAAGAAATACTGAGACTTATCCTGAGCTTTCTGGAATGTTTCCCGGGGAAGCGTAAATCTGAAAAATAGAAATTTCAGTTTCATTTAAAGGTAGAAGATAATTTTCACACAGAAGTAAAATCAAACTGCTGGCGGCCATCCCACCCTAAAGAGGCTGTCCGATATATTACTATTAGTAAGAAATGAATTCCTTCTTTTTTAATTTAAAGGTTTAAATGCTTTCTCTATGTCATTCTTTATCCAAAAATTGAACTGTCGGATGGCTGTAAAGAACGGGGGTATACTTCTTGCCATCACTTCAGTTTCCGGGAATAGTTAGTATTCTTTGACAGGCTTTCCTTAAAATAGAGTCGAATTCCTGACTCATGTTTCCAGTACCAGGAAAACTAATTTTACAAAGCTCCGCACCAGAATAGCTACGCTTTAGGACAAAACACTGCTGTCACTTTTGGCGAGGAATCCAGACCCATTAGTGGAAAGTTAGATATTTTGTGAAGAGGTTACCAAATAAATAACATTATGTGATTATATAAGCAAAGAGGATATATTCAATTTTACGTACGTAACTTAATTGGGTCATGAATCTGTATTCAAAACTAGATATGTTCATAAAAATGCAACGGGCTCATTGAGTTAATGCAGTTATCATAAGATGCGGATAATATAATTAAGTAAGTTAAAATATGGATATTGAGTGAAATGAAGATAAAAAAACAAAAATTAATAGCCATACTTCTTGCAACTACTTTAATAGCATTCATACCCCTTGTAGCAGCAGCCCCTTCAGGAGCATCGGAGTCTGCAGTAGTAGAAGCCGCAAAAAACTGGATTGGAGTTAAATCCGTGCATGGCGGCAACAACCGATCGGGCATTGATTGCTCTCACCTGGTATTTCAAGTATACAAACAGGCCGGAGCCAGAGACATAGTGTTCCAGACTGTACCCAATATGAAAAAAAATCCATATTACGTTAATACAAGTTCTCCCACCCCTGGAGATTTAATCTTCTGGGAAAAAGACATCACTGCAAATAATAGAACTTACTGGCTTGTCAATCATGTGGGAATATACGTAGGAAATGAACAGTTCATAGACACCTCTTTTGATACAAAAACGGTTACCATAGAAAGTATTATTGGTGTATACAGGGACGGAATGCCGTACTATGCAAAATGGGCCCCTGATGGGGGTAGTACAGTTACACAGGAAGGCTCTGTAGCTGCCGGTAATAACGATTCAAACCTGCCAGTTGCTGCATTTTCCACGTCTCCAACCTCCGGAAACGCACCATTGCAAGTATCGTTTACTGACAGCAGCACAGGTGCAACTTCCCGGTCCTGGGATTTTGGGGACGGAAGTACTTCAACCGAACAGAGTCCAGCACATACTTATCTCTCCGCAGGAAACTATACTGTCGTCCTGATTGCAAACAATGAGAATGGCTCGAACTCAAAAACTCTAAATATAGTTGTGCAGGCAGAACAGAGCCAGGAAATTGTACAGGGAGAGCCGAGTCAAGAAATTGTGCAGACAGAACAGGGTCAAGAAAAGATTCTTCCTGTCGCAGATTTTGGTGCAGATATTATCAGCGGATATGCTCCTCTTTCAGTTCAGTTTACGGACCTATCTCAAAATGTAGCAGTATGGAACTGGGACTTTGGCGATGGTACTAGTTCTACCGAGCAGAATCCAGTGCATACTTATTCCTCAACAGGAGACTATGACGTCATCCTGACAGTAAACAATGGAAACGAAACAGTCTCAAAAATGGGTATAATAAGCGTACTGGAAGAGAGCAGTTCAAGTGGCGGTAGCAATGGCGGCAGCAGTCATCACAGCTCTGGCGGCGGAGGCAGTGGTGGATCTCCCGAACCGGCTAAGAACGTCCAGGTAAAAGAGATTTTACAGCTTTTTGTTTCCAGTGGAAGGGATGTCGCTTTTAGTTTTACAGAAAATGCAACCTGCGTTGAATCAATAGTATTCAGATCAACAAAAACCGTTGGAAAGACCACTACAATAGTAGAGGAACTGAAAAA
>CAYSZA010000161.1:0-6776 GCA_964435275.1 uncultured Methanosarcinales archaeon
CAACAGTTGAGGTAAAAGCACCTGTGAATGAGAAAACTGAAAGGAAAACTATGAGAGTAGTGGTCAAAATCGGCGGAAGCCTCATCAGAGAGGCTCCCGAGCTTGTGGGCAGGCTGGTAAAGGAGTTTGGCTCAGGAAGCCCGGCAATTGCAGACAGAGGGCACGCAGATGAAGAACGCTCAGTAGAAGGAATGCCTTTTTCCATTCTCATAGTACCCGGAGGAGGGATTTTTGCCGATGCCGTAAGAGAAACTGATGAAAAATTTTCCCTGGGACCAGACGCAGCCCACTGGATGGCCATACTCGGCATGGAACAATATGCCTGTTACCTTCAGGATAAAACCGGTGCAATAGCTGTAGATTCGATAGCATGCCTGCCTCAGGGAGTCTCTCTTCTTTTCCCATACAGGCTCCTGAGAGAGGAAGACCCCCTGCCTCATACCTGGGATGTCACCTCGGATACTATCGCGGCCTGGGTTGCAAAGCAGACAGGGGCAGTGTTAATAAAGGCCACGGACGTAGACGGCATATTCGCGAATGAAAAATTAGTCAGGGAGATTTCTGCTGTCAGCTGTACAGGAACCTGTAAAAGCTGCATCGATCCTGCCCTGCCGGATTTTCTTTTGAAAAACCGAATGGAATGCCTGATCGTAAATGGAAAATGCCCGGATAGGGTCATTCAGGCCGTGTACGGGAAGCCCATGGTCGGTACTGTGGTAAAGGGGAATATTTAAATCGTATATCGTATATGACTAGGGGAGAAGCAAAGCGTATCGCAAAGCGTATCCAAAAGCATTAATTAAATTCAGTTCATTAAATCTGCTAATGTTAACAAAGGTGCCAGGGAAAGCAGAGGCTCGATGCTTAATGAAGGCGCCTGATTCATCGGCAACTCGTTACAAATTTGCTATCCAGAGTAACTTTAAGGAGAAAAAAAATGTCAGCACAAAAAGTTGAGTACTGTACTTCATGCGGAATTCGTCTTGTGGAAAAGGGCTATGTAAAGTTCCCCTGCCCGCAGTGCGGATCAGAAATCGGAAGATGTTCAAGCTGCAGGCAGCAGGGCAACGTATATACCTGCCCCAAATGCGGATACAAGGCACCCTGATTCAGGTAAGTCCCGAATCATATCTAACCTAATACCTAATCTAAACATGTGTAAACAAATAAACTCGATCAAAAAGATCAGATAAAAGTATAAGAGGGATCAGAATGGGTGATGTAGCAGCAAAAATTAAAATTATGCCTGAGAGCGTTGAAACTGACCTTGCAGAGTTGAAAGAAAAAATAAAAGCAGTAATTCCCGCAGGAGCAGACCTTCACGGAGATATTGTTGAAGAGCCTATCGCTTTTGGCCTGAAGGCTCTGATTGTGACATTAATCGTTAATGACGAAGAAGGTGGAACTGAACCTGCAGAAGAAGCCTTTGCAAAAGTTTCCGGTGTCGAGAACGTCCAGGTTCTGGAAGCCTACCGTATTTAAGAGGAGAAAAGATCCGGACAATGCGTCCGGAGAAAACCTTTTCATATTCTCCTTTCTTTAAAAGGGCTCGTAGATCAGGGGAAGATCGTTACGTTCGCAACGTAAAGGCCGCGGGTTCGAATCCCGCCGAGTCCACTTAAAAACTTTTAATATTCATACTTTTTTAGAAAAACTTCTTGCTTAAAAAAGTAAGCCATCTTACATAAAGAATTAGAAGCTTTTTTCTATGGTATAGACCGTTTAAAGCAAATCAATAGCTTTCCGCAGGAAAAAAATCAAAATAACTTGCCTAATGACTCTGGCGGACATCCAGAAAGCCTGCTTTCCTGCATATGCTGCTTTAAACCACCTCATTTTATAACAACCAGGTGAAACCTCGTAAATTTCTGAAAGAAATCATATACTTTTTAAATAGTGGATGCATATGGGTCAACAAACGTCTTTTTAATCAGGATAACAGGAAGCGTCGGACTAAAGGAATCGAGAGCGAAAAATAGGAAAACCCTCAAAAGGCGTCTTTATTCTGGATTTCGATCAATATCCACATATCCATTCCTGTATTTGCAAATAAGTAAATTAAGAAAAATGGGGGACTGGAAGTTATCAGAAGGAAGAATTTGCTCGAAGAAGCAGAAGAGACAGGGGAAGCAGGTAAAGAAGTGATAGCTGCTGAGTTTTCTCCGGAAGACCCCAACGTTTTCCTTAAGCTGGGAAAAGAGGGTACCGTACTATGTGCTAACAGGGCAGCTGATACTCTTCTCGAATACTGGGGTGTAAAAAAAGGGGAAAAAGTCCCTCTGGCATTAAGACATAACATAAGAAGAGCCCTTGCACAGAAGGATCCGAAGAACTTTGAAATTCAGGCAGGGAAAATAACGTATGCTGCAGTACTCTATCCTTTTCCGGAAGAAAATTACGTAAACCTTCAGGGATTTGACATAAGTTTCAGGGTTCTTACCGAAGAGAAGCTCCGTAAAAGAGAAAAACAATACCTTTCCCTGAGCAAGCTAGGCAGAATTTCCTTGATATGCAAAAGCTTCCAGACGATTCTGGAAGAGAGTGCCCTGCTTATTGCCAGGGGGCTTGGTGCGGAGTATTCCAGGATTCTGGAACTCACGCCTGATGGAAATTTTGTTGTGAGGGCAGGATACGGCTGGGAAAAAGGGCTTACAGAAAGCACTGTTGTAAAAGAGAGGTCTCAGGC
Source organism: uncultured Methanosarcinales archaeon (assembly GCA_964435275.1). GTDB lineage: Archaea > Halobacteriota > Methanosarcinia > Methanosarcinales > Methanosarcinaceae > Methanosarcina. Next base: position 2,687 of record CAYSZA010000161.1, read on the forward strand.
AGGACATACCCTAATTTTAAGAAGACCAATTATCCTTGAGAATATTGAAACAGAAATCCGTTTTGAGTGCAGTGAATTTCTCAGGCAAGAAGGTATAGTAAGCGGATTGACGGTCCTTATAGGGGATATGAACAAACCTTTCGGGGTAATGGAAGTTTATAGTCGAAAAAAGAGAGAATTTACTGAAGATGAGATATACTTCCTGAAATCTGCCGCTTTTTTGTTGTCTGAAATTATAGAACGCCTGTACGCCGAGGAAAAGCTCAGGATTTACCAGCAGGAAATGGAAAAACTCGTTGAAAAAAGGACTCTGGAGTACACGGAGGCAAATGAGAAACTTGTACATGAAGTAACGGAAAAGAGAAAAATTGAGAATAAGCTTCAGAACAACGTGCAGTTTCTGGAAACCCTGCTTGATAGTATTCCAAGCCCTGTATTCCAGAGGGATTTGAATGAAACATATGTAAACTGTAACGAGAGTTTTGCCAGGCAGATCATGGGACTTCCCAAAAATGAGGTTATAGGGGGTTCTTTCCGGGAGTTTCAGAAAAGAGTTCCAAAAGAGCTTGCGGAAATATATCACAAGGATGACAGGAGCCTTATCGAAGAAGGCGGAAGCAACTATTATGAAACTAAAGTGGTCTGTGCCGACGGCATAAAGAGAGATTTCCTTTTCCACAAAGCTACATACCAGGACAATTCGGGAAAAGTGGCAGGCGTTGTCGGTGTGATGCTGGACATAACTGAAAGAAAACTAGCCAGGGAAATCCTTGAGAGAAACGAGGAACGGTACAGGGCAGTTGCAGTACAGACAGGACAGCTTATCTATGATTATGATGTGAAAAACGGCCACAGTTCCTGGGCAGGCGCAATTGAGAAACTTACAGGATACAGCTTTGAGGAGTTCCAGGGTTTTACCCCTGATGTCTGGGCTGATCATGTCCATCCAGAGGACCGGGAAAAAGCTGTAAAAGCCCATGAAGACCGCATGGAAAGCGGGGAGAAATACCTTGAAGAATATCGATTCCTGAGAAAAGATGGAAGTTATTTTTACGTCGAAGACAGTGGCGTCTACCTGAAAGACGAAAGCAGGGGCATATACAGGGTACTTGGGGTAATTAAAGATATTACTGAAAGAAGGCTGGCTCAGGAAAGACTTGAGAAAAATGAAGAGAAGTACCGGATCGCGGCCGAGCAGACGGGCCAGATAGTATACGATTATAATACAAGGACAGAAAAAGTAGACTGGGCTGGAGCTATTACAGAGCTTACCGGCTATAGCTTTGAGGAATTCCAGAAAGTCAGTCCTGAAATCTGGGTAGAATTCATTCATCCTGATGACCGTGAAAAAGTGATAGAGAAAATCAAGCGCTTCTTTGAGAGGGAGGAGAAGCTAAGGGAGGAGTTCAGGTTCAGAAGAAAGGATGGAACTTATATTCATGTAGAGGACAGGGGAATCCTTCTCAGGGACGAAAACGGGAGTACATACAGATTGCTTGGGGTAATGAAGGATATAACCAAGCTGAAACTAGCCCAGGAAAACCTTGAGAAGAGCGAAGAGAGATACAGGATTGCTGCTGAACAGACAGGGCAGATAGTATACGATTACGACCTGCTCACAGGTAGGGTCGAATGGGCAGGAGCCATTAAAGAACTTACCCAGTATAATCTTGAAGAATTCCGGAACTTTAGTAGGAAAGCCTGGGAAATGCATATTCATATCGACGACCGCAAAGGAACTTTTGAAGAGCTTGAAAAGTACAGAAAGAGCGGAGAGAGATTCGCAACCGAGTACAGATTTAGGAGGAAAGACGGAAGTTATATGTATGTGGAAGATAGCGGGGTTTTCCTGAAAGACGAACAGGGACATTCTTACAGGGACATCGGAGTAATAAAGGATATTACAGGAATAAAACTTGCATTGGAAAAATTAAAAGAGAGCGAGGAAAGGTATAGGTCTTTTATGAAGAACTTCAGGGGCATAGCCTTCCAGGGATATCTGAATTTCACACCCATTATGGTGGACGGAAGTGTGGAAGAAATTACAGGATACCGGGGAGAAGACTTCGTATCTGGAAAAGTAAACTGGCATGAGATTGTCCTTCCTGAGGACCGGAAAAAGCTTGTTAACAATAGTGAGAGAGTGATGAACAACCCACTGCTTCTTATTGAGCACGAATACCGCATAAAGCATAGGGACGGAAAAATAAAATGGGTCCGTGAGATTATCCAGAATGTTCCTGACCTTACAGGCAAGAAAAGAATTCTTCAGGGTGCAGTCTACGATATAAACGGGGAAAAAGAAGCTGAAGAATCTCTGAGAAAAGTAGAAGAAATCCGTAAAAAAGAAATCCATCACCGCATAAAAAATAATCTTCAGGTCATTTCCAGCCTGCTTGAACTTCAGGCTGAAAGGTTCACAGAGCGGGAAATCCTGGATGCTTTCCGAGAAAGTCAGAATAGGGTTGCGACCATGGCTATAATCCACGAGGAGCTGTACAGGTCAAGAAATAACGAGACCCTTAATTTCTCGGAATATCTTCAAAAGCTGACCGCAGATCTTCTTCGCTCGTACACTGTCAGGAAAGACGAGATCAGGATGCAGCTTGATATTGAGGAAATCTTTCTTGGAATGGACACGGCAGTTCCTCTGGGGATAATAATTAACGAACTTGTATCCAATTCTCTGAAACACGCATTTCCTCAGGGTAGAGGAGGAGAAGAGATTCGGATAAAACTCAGCAGGGCTCAGGAGAATGGAGAGAATAAAAGTATAAGTAATAGCACCAATAATATTGGTGCTAAGAGCTCAGTTGACAAAAGTAATCAATATTCGCTGGTAGTTTCGGACAATGGATTGGGTTTTCCGGAAAACCTTGATTTCAGGAATACTGGCTCTCTGGGTCTGCAACTTGTAAACATTCTTGTTGAACAGCTGGAGGGCACAATCGAACTACAAAAAGGTCCAGAGACTACTTTCAAAATATTGTTTAAGGAAAACGACTGATTATCCGGAGGCTTATCCGATATCATAGGGGAGATGCAATGAAAAAAGCAAAAATTCTGGTTGTTGAGGATCAGAATATCGTGGCTCTTAATATCAGAAATAAACTGAAAAATCTTGGCTACACTGTGCCGGGTACTGCGTCCACAGGAGAGGAAGCCATAAGAAAAGCCGAGCTGACGAATGCAGATCTTGTTTTGATGGACATTATGTTAAAAGGGGAAATGGATGGAATCGAGGCTGCCCGTGAAATTAAAAATAAGCTCCGAATTCCGGTACTCTACCTCACCGCCTATACTGATGACGAGACCCTGGAGAGAGCAAAAACGACAGAGCCTGCAGGATATATCTCAAAACCCTTTAAGGAAGAAGATCTGCACAGCAATATAGAAATGGCTCTCCACAAACACAGGGCTGAGAAAAAGGAAGCTGAGAAAGAAGCCGAAAAAGACAGTGACAAAGTCGCAGATTAAATCTTTCACTACAAGCCTGACCCAGTGACGTTTCCATATAAAACGTCAGAGGAAGTCATTACTGGACACCTAGAGTCAGAAAACCTAAAAAAGTGAAACTGAGTAAGAGAATGATCTCGAGAACTAATGAAAGAACTCTTTAAAGTTATTTAAGATAAAAAACAGATTTAGGATTTTTTACATTAAAAAGGATAATTTCAGATCAAAAGATATGATTTTATATCAAAAATACTCCAGATCCCAGTCAAAAAGATTGGTGTCAGGAAGACTGATTTCATATTCAAAGACATAATGCTTCGCATTAAAATTCCGCCTATCCACATACGGAGAAAATCCGTCAGACTGAGACTAAGAAAATTACCTCTCCAAATCCAGATTTTTCATTAAAGGTATCTCGTTTGCCCTGTGTCCTATCAACTGGGCTTACTGGAAAAGAGAATATCCAGTTCACGCTTTTTAAAATATGTACTTTTGTACTTTTGAGGCGGAACATAATAAAATATTTTTAATTTAACTGTCGTACAGGCCTCCCAATACCCTATACCACTTGCATCACCGACGGTGTAGAAAAAGTTATACTTGCGTTTATAAATAGTCCGCTTGAGCGCAACCG
>CAYSZA010000162.1:0-3985 GCA_964435275.1 uncultured Methanosarcinales archaeon
CTTTTCTTCGGGCTCTGTTCGGGGTAAGGCTGCGTAGGTATCATAATTGAAAATTGAGACTCCCAGGAAAGCCGAATCGTCTGAATAATAATCTGCTAGACCGGAGAAAAGCTCCTGTATTGAAAACTTATCTTTAAAGCCTTCTTCCACAGAGATTTCTATTATTCCTTTTGAACCCGCACCTCTTATCTCTCCCATCTCTAGAGCAACGGCGTCAACAACGCCTGGCACGGAATTAAGTCCTTTAGTTCCAGCGGGGTAAGCCCTTATAATGAAGGAATCAACAAAAGGAGCGAGTTCCTCGATCTTTGATGCCGTGTAATTAAGAGGGAGACTTGCTGAAATGGATACGTTTTCTTCGACCCCTTTGTTAGCTGTCTCAAACAGTGTTCTGTAATCAATCGAGTTTTCTTCAGAGCCATCTCCGGAAGAAGAGTTTACGTAGATATCTATCCCGTCAAAGGGAGCAAGGGACTTTTCGTTGTAACCGAGTACCATATTCAGGGATTCCTGGCAGGATTCCTCAGCTTCCTTTTCTGTGCAGTTTACATTTTCCAGAAGTACGGCATGTACGGAGATTCCTTCCTCGTGGGCCATCTTAACAAAACGCTCGTATTGCCAAACGTCCTCACTATTCACGCTCAGGAAAATCGTATCTATGCCTGAAGAGTTAAGTTCCCTTACAAGGGCAGGAAAATCGAATCTGTACGGGGAGGAAAGTCTGATTCCGGAAAGCTGGACATCATACTCAGGGTATGGAGTTTCCGGGACGCCGGTCTCGTTCTGGCTCAGGCTTTCCTGCGTCTGTGCAGCCCCTGTGGGAGCAGAAGCTTCAGAATTCAAATTGGAGCCAGATACGGCTTGAGATCCGGAAAATGCTCTCGATTCAGGATTAACTCCATGCTCGGAAAGATTTCCAGAGCTACTATCAGAGAGGTTTTCCGCTCTATTCTCAGAGTTGTTTTCGGAAATGTCTCCAGAGTTGTGTTCAGAAATATCTCCATAGTTATTTTTAGAAACGTTTTCTAAGGAAACTTTGTTTTCTCCCTGAGCTGAAACAACCCTGATCGTGGGTTCGATTCCAACAAATTTCCGAACCAGCACGTAGTCAGCTGCCATGTAACCTGTATTCTTCGAAGAGTCCTGGTAGGAGGCAGCATACAGATAAACATGCATCGGGAAATTGGTGACGTAATCATTTGAGGCAAAATCCATTCTTGAATCGAGGACACCGTTTTTAAACCAGGATACTTTGCGCGTATCATTTTCCTCATACCAGGCAATTCCTGAAACATACCATTCCCCTTCAGGAACATTAACATCAGTGACATCATGGAGAATATTTTTCTGCTTCCTGTAAGTTGTTTCGAGATCCACGCGGCTTTCATCGGCAAGCTCGGTTTCGTGCTTGATTTCGTTCTTTCGGCTGTCAATCTGGTCTATGAAACCCTGCCGCAGCACAGGTCCTCTGTTATCCGCACCTGTGGTGACCTTCATTCTTTTAACCACAAACATAGAATTGATTTCAAAACTGTCTTTACTGTAGATCATAGAGGAGTCGTAAGCATGAGCCCTGGGAGCTGAGACGTTACAGATCCCGTTTTTAACCTCTACCAGGCCCCCTCCTGCACTTTCAGTGTTCCAGTCAAGCTCGTTAAGGTTACTACCTTCAAAATTATCGAAAAAGTCAAATGTTTTCTCTCCACTGCTCATGGCTTCAGCCCCTGGATTTCCGTACCTCATGAGGACTTTACTGGTTTTGTTTGCAGGGAGAACCGGGAGCCTCACCCAGACCAGAGCTTCCTCATTCTCCGGGTCCCAGGTCTCAATCCAGTAATTGAGCGTTCTATTTCCCGAGGAGAATCGAATGTCTGAGCCGTCACTTTTTGCCTCTGAAAAGTTAAAATTGGAGGAGTTCAAACTAACAGGGATAGGGTACCCTTGCAGGGTTTTACCGGCATTTTCAGTAACTAAGATTTCCTGGGAGCAATTCCATGAGTTCTCTTTTGTTGACAGAGCCCACACGTCTTCCGTAGCAGCCAGAGCACAGCCTGTTAGTAAAAATATCAAAAATACAGAGACAATCCCATACAGGGTAAATTTTTTTCCCATTATTTGCAGCCTCTCGTAAGCCTTTTACTAAACCCGATTGAAGATTAACACGAAATTTTGACAGGTAGTGATTATTTTACATGGAAACAATAAACCTTTTCATAGATTCTTGTCTAGAATAATAAAGATAATTAAATTAATAGCTATGATAAAAGAGAATCAAAAAATCATAGAGTCCGGAAAGAATGAATCCGAAATGGTAATAAGGAATCTTTGCAATTACAGTTCCAATGACGCTTCTATCCAGCACCGAACTGAGAAAGCTTATACAGGCAAAGCCTCCTTTGCTTGAAAATGCTGTAGACATCGAAACCCAGATCCAGCCTAACGGACTTGAACTTACCCTGAAGGAGATAAAAACAATAGAAGGTTCTGGGGCTGTGGATTTTGATAATTCCGGGAGAGAGCTTCCAGATGGAAAGACCCTTGAATTCGGGATCGACGGCTGGATTCACCTGCCTGAGGGAATTTATAAGGTACTTTTCAATGAAATCGTAAATATTCCCATGAACCTGGCTGCAATTGCAAAACCCAGGTCGACCCTCATTCGCTGTGGAGCTACCCTTGAAACCGCAGTATGGGATGCGGGATACAGGGGGCGCAGCGAGTCAATGCTGGTAGTTTATAACACGGCGGGCTTCAGACTAAAAAAAGATGCCCGAATTATGCAGCTTCTATTTTACACCCTGGATGCAAAAGTAGAAAAAGGATACTCAGGAGTCTACCAGAACGAAAATACGAAATGAGTCATTAAAAAGCTTAAAAAAGATTTTTCTAATTTTTTTGGCTGCTTGCTCGTGAAAACGAGTTACTTCCCAATAAGTGAAAAAATACTTATCAAGAGTCCTTAAAGAATATATCGATAAAGTATATATCATCTAATTCTCAATATGACAGCCTATGAACACTATAGGTAAATCTATAAGGATGGAACGTATTTTCAATCGAAATACAGGTAATGCAATCATTATTCCTATGGACCACGGAGTTGGTGCAGGTCCGATTGAAGGACTTAAGAACCTTCAGGAAGCTGTAAACAGGGTCGCAGAAGGTGGGGCAAATGCAGTGCTTGGGCATATGGGACTTGCCAAACACGGACACCGTGGGTATGGACACGATGTGGGTCTTATAATCCACCTGTCAGCTTCAACATCCCTTTCCGCGGACCCGAACCATAAAGTTCTGGTAACAAAAGTAGAAGAAGCTATAAAAGTTGGAGCCGATGCGGTATCCGTTCATATAAACATAGGAGCTGAAGACGAGTATGAGATGTTGCAGGGACTGGGCTATGTGGCAGGAAAGTGCGACGAATGGGGAATGCCGCTCCTTGCCATGATGTACCCACGAGGAAAAAAGGTTCGCTCTGAATATGATGTGGACGTCGTAAAACATGCAGCCCGGATCGGAGCCGAGCTTGGGGCTGATATAATCAAGACAAACTACACCGGAAGTCCTGAAACTTTTAAAGAAGTCGTTGACGGGTGCCCTGTACCTGTGATCATCGCAGGCGGCCCGAAAATGAATTCCGAACAGGAACTGCTTGAGATGATCGAAGGCTCTCTCGAAGCTGGAGGAAGGGGCGTAGCCATTGGAAGAAATGTTTTCCAGGCCCAGGACCCCACAGGCCTTGTCCGCAGAATTGCAAAAGTAGTTCACGAAGGCGTGAGTGCGGAAGAGTTATCGAAATTGGGCAGGTAAACCTGAAGGTTAAAAGCCTGATTTAGAAATTACGATCGAAATTTAAAAAAGACAGAAATGAATTGAATCTAATATTTGACAGAAAGAATAGGGTTAGAGAGACAATTTAAATCTTTCCAGTGGAAATGAAAGGGTTGTAATTTTTTTAGGATTTGAGATGAAACAGCCTCGAATT
>CAYSZA010000162.1:4085-6765 GCA_964435275.1 uncultured Methanosarcinales archaeon
ATGAAGAATAAGAGAACAAAAAAATGAAGAATAAGAGAACAAAAAATGAAGAATAAGAGAACAAAAAATGAAGAATAAGAGAACAAAAAATGGAGAATAAGAGAAAGTGTTTTTTAAGTGGCAGGAAGTTTCTCGGGACAATTCTGTGTTTACTGGGGAAACCTTGAGTTAAATTGAGGGGAGTTAAACAGGGAATCATGTATATATTTCACGGAAAACAGGCTGTTAACCTGTAGATTCCAGTGGAAATAAGGGGGTATTGAGGTTCTCAGGAAAGTAAATAAAAAGATAAGAATGAATGCATTTAAGAGAATAAATATTTACAGACCTTTAGACGAAATATAAGAGACAAAATTGCAGACGAAAATACCTCAGAGTCCTTGACAGTCGAACCAAAAAGGAAAAGAGAAACTTTCTAGCATGAAAATAAAAATACTAGAGATAAATTGAAGAATATATAGAAGAGAAGCAAAAAAAAGAGAAATGAAAGAAACACAGATAGTAAAGAAAATTAACCCGCAAAAGTTTCCAGTGGAAATAAAGGGGTCTCCCTTGAGAGATAAAACAAAATAAAAAGTTTCGAAAAGAGGATATGAAATAGCTGAAAACGAAGGTAAAAACAGAAAAAGCCTGGAAAAATTAAAAGTAGATAAGAAAAATGGGAGGAAAGTTAGGAATTAGAGATCAACAAAAGGAACAAGATCGCAGCCTGTACACTTCAGGCACATTGTCATTGCAAGCCCGGGATTGAGTTCGTATTTTTTCAGGATTTCAGCTTCGAGCTTTGCAAGCTTTAAAAGGCGTTCAGGCGACGGACGTTCCGTGAAACAGTCTCCAGTCCTTAGAGGATGCGGATTTACCGGCCGCAGAACAGGAATTACTCCCATTTTTGCGAGGGTCTCGATTCCATTCCTGACAGAATCATCACTCTCTCCGAGGCCTATTATAAGATTACTGAAAACCCGGTTTTTTCCGAAAACCTCCACGGCTTCGCGAAGTCTATCCAGAATATAATCAAGAGAAAGATCCCCGCAAACTTTTTTGAAGATCTCCCTGTCCATAGTTTCAACATTGTACTTGACTTCAGAAACCCCTGCTTGATAGAATTTTCTGGAACAGCCTTCTGTAGGATATACTGAGACTCCAATGGGAACATTATACTTCTTGAGGGCAGGAAGTAATTTGAGCACACGCTCAACCTCTCCTTCGATAGAGGTCTCAACGCCTGAGGTGAGGGAAATAGCTTTCAGACTTCCTGCCCTCAAAACCTCATCAATTATGTCCAGAACTTCTTCTTCACTCTTAACATGCCCCTGCATTTTGGGTACAGGACAGTATTTGCAGTCAAACACGCATTTCTCGCAAAGGGTTATAAAAGCCTGATCAGGACAATGGACAGGCGAAGGCTCAAGTTTCCCCCGTACAAGCTCCTTTCCCTCGTAGAAAAGTGCAACGTTTCCTTCACCTTCAACCTTCAGAATTGAAAGCGGAGAATCTGTTTTTATACTGAGCCTTACCCGTTTTTCTCCCGCCCTGAAGAAAACTGAACTTGTACCTGCCCCAGGACCCGCAGTAGAACCTCGAGCCCGTGGGATAAGTGAAGGATCTACGGAGACCGAACCTATGGAAATAAGAAAAGCTTTCAATTCTGGCGTAATTGACTTACTTTGCATGCAGATGCTCCTCAAAATGATTACAAAACGAATCAAAGTGATTACAAGGCGATTTAAGTGATTACAGGATGATTAAAAGTAATACAAAATTGCTTAAAATGGAGATTATTTGAAGTGATCATTTCTTTGTAGTTCCGGTCTCTTCTCTCATCTTTACTAAGAGATATATAAATTATTCTATGGATATAATTTAGATTGTACCATGTCAATTCAGGATCAGAAGAGAAATTTTCCGGGCTTTGCCTCAAATATGTTTCTTCAAACTTGAGATTCGGATTCAATAGATATTTTATTCTTCCGTTAGACTGATTTCTTCACATATACCCATGGAAAAACTATTCATACCAAAATCTCAAGCAAACCTCAAGTATGGCAGGCGAAAAAAGATTTAATATCCCATTATTACAGGCACTGGATAATATTAGAAGAATGATATAAGCTTGGAATAATAAACTAAAATTATAATGATATGTTAATAACTTGAAGATAAAATAACATTAGGTGTTAAAAATATTATATATTTTGAGTGCATAGTAAGAATTGCGTTCTTATCCTGTTAACACCCCACTAGTTAATATCTACTCCATAAATAAAGAGATAAAACGGAAAGAGAATCAATTAAAACTTGCAACCCGTGAGTACAGTACCTCAGTATCTCTTCCCAGATAGGTAAAATCTCTTAAAGCCGTTCAGAACTTCCAGGTTCTTGGATGAGAACGCAATCTTTTTCAATAAAATTAAATTATACCACTTTTCTTCCTTTCAAGTTACCTCATACCTCAGACCGAACTCTCCTGCTGTAAGAAAGAATCTGATCCAGACTCACCTCTTTTTTTTGAATTTTATCTAATTCACTCTGATTCAAGTCACATGACTACGACATTACTACGTTTTCGGTCAAACTTTTTTTGAAAAGGTTTGCGTAAACCGTTGAGCCGAAACCGTTGAGCCGAAACCGTTGCGCCGGTTTATCACGCCGTTGCTAGGGGTAGTTTTCGCTCAAGCCT